>NZ_CP135079.1:6900000-7143830 GCF_032121415.1 Streptomyces parvus
CTACAGGCCGGCAACCTGGGCCGCGCGGAGGAGTTGTATGCGCAGGCCGCCGAGATCTTCGAACGGCAGGGCCAGGCCGAGGACCTGGCGGTCTGCGAACAGGCCCGTGCCGTCATCGCCGCACACCGCGGGGACGCGGCCGGCGCCGCCGCTCTGACGGCGTCCAGCCTGGCTCGCTTCCAGCGGGTCGGTGCCGCGGTCGCCGCCGCCGACACCATGCTGGTGGGCGCCCGGCACGCGTACGAGCGGGGCGACATCGACGAGATGAAGCGGCTCGCCCAGGGCGCGCGGGACGTGTACCAGGAGCGCGGGGTGTACGAGCGGTGCGCCCAGGTGGACCTGATGCTCGCGCGAACCCTTGAGGACGACCTGAACCGGACCGACCACGGCCTCCATGAACGCGCCTCGCTCGCGAACGCGCTCTCCCTCGCCCTGCCCGCGGCCCTGACGCTGGAAGCGGCCCGCTACGACTTCGCCACCGCCCACGCCCGCAGTCAGTGGCTTCAACTGGCCGACGAAGCAATGCAGTTGGTGTTCCGCCTGGCCCTCCGCAGCAACGACCAGGGGCTGATCTTCGAGCTGGTGGAACACCGGTGCGCGGGCGCCTCCCTGGCGCTGAGCCGTACGCCCACCGTCGCCAGGGCTGCGGCGGTCTGCCCGGACGCCGCCATGAAGACGTACGCCCCCGATGACGGTGCCCCCCTGACGCTGGGCGGCATCGCGGCCGAGGCCGCCGCTTCCGTCGGCCTGCGGGTCGCACCGCCACCGAAGATCGTGATGTCGGCGGAGGCGGGTGGCCGTACCGCGCTCCAGGAGTACGTGCAGGCAGCCGAGTTCCGCTATCACCGGCGGATCGTGAGCGAGGAGGAGGTGCCGTTCTGTCCGCCGACGCTCTGACCGATCCGAACCGTCCGGTGGTCCAGGTCCGCCTGGCCGACGCCGGTGACCTGCACATGACCTGGACGTGGGCCCGTGGTGCCCAGGGCTTCGGCACCGGGTACACGCCGGGGCCGGACGTGGAGGAGGCCGTCCGCGCGCTGGCCGCGGTACTGCCGGGCGGCGGCGCGGAAGGCATGCGGCGCGCGTTCGAGTCCGGCGCGCTGGCCTCGTCCGAGGAAGAGCGCTGCCTTTCCCGCATGCTGGCCGAGGCGCTGTGGCCGCCGGGCCTGACCGACCAGATCCGTCAGGTCTCGGCGCAGCTGGGCCGTCCGCTGATGCGGCTCCAGCCGTCGCCCCGGGTCGCCCAGGTCCCGTGGGAACTGCTCGCAGTGGACGGTGGCGACAGCGACGTACGGCTGATCGACCTGGTGGACATCGCCACCACGGCCCCGGCGTCGCTACGACGGGCAGGCGCCACCCCGACCGGTGAAAACCCGGAATCGGACACCGTGGTTCTCGTCCTGGATCCCCGCGTGCCCGGCTTCCGCGCCGACTCCCCGCTCGGCTCGGTCCTGGGGCAGCCCGGCTCGGACCCGGAGCTGCTGTCTCTCGTACAGCGCAGGCTCGACGCGGGCACCGTCGTACCGTCCGTCGCCTCCCCCGCCGAGGCCTTCCGCCGTACCGACCTCGACCGCGACCGGCTGGGCGAGGCGCTGCGTAAGGGTGCCCGCCGTTTGATGTACGTCGGTCACGTCAGCGGCGCTCCCGTCGAGGGCGGGCAGAGCGAGGACGTCACCCTCCATCTGTGCTGCGGCCCCCAGACCACGGGGATGGCCGAACCGGTGCGCACCCACCGTCCTTTGTCCGCCAAGGACCTTCTCCTGGGCACACTCCCGCTGCGCGCGGACGGCTTGCCGGGCGCCCAGCTCTGGCCCGCGCCGCCGCGCGTCGCGCTGATCGCCTGCGAGAGCGGCGGCGATCTCCGCTTCGCCGAATCCTTCGGCCTGGCGACGGCGATGATCCACAACGGCGCCCAGCTGGTCACCGCCACCCGCTGGGTGCTCCCCACCAGCTTCGCCTACCACCGGCTGGCCGGTCTGCCGGAGTCTGTACGGCCGCTCACGGAAGCCGTGGTCGCCGTGGACGCGGCCCACGAGGACCACGACCCCGTCCGCCATCTCGGCGCCTGGCAGCGACAGCAGCTCGACCGGTGGCGCACCGACGGCCAGATCGAGCACTCGCCCCTCCTCTGGGCCGCTCTGACCTGCATCGTCAGGTGAGGGGCCAGGGGTGGTGGAGGCAGTACGCGCCCACCCCGATCGCGGCGATCCCCGTGACCAGCAATGAGACGACGAACCGGATCTGCGACGTGCGCTCATGGCGTTCGTGGTCGGGGTCGGTGGTGAGCAGGGACGGGTCGGCGGGCGCGTAACGCAAGGGAATGTCACGGCCGAGGGACCTGGCGATGTTGCGGATGCCCTGCGTGCACAGCGCGGTGACCTCGACGCCCTCGTGGGTGGTGAAAGCGACGACGGAGGCGTGGCTGACGCTCTCGCCGCCTTCGGCGTCGGAGTGGACGTCCCTGGTGACAGCGACCACACGGCCCTGGACGGTGACGCCCTCGGCCAGTTGAGCGGCGCGGGCGCGGACGTACTCGCCGTCCCGGCACAGCGCGACGACGAGAAGCAGGAGTCCTCCGACGCAGATCAGCCCCCACTGCCAGCCCCACGCGAAGAACGAATGGACGATCAGACCCAACACCAGCAGAAACACCATGCAGTTCGGCCCGCCGACCCCGGAGGTCCGCCCCTCGCTGTCCAGCATGAGATAGAAGCGCTCCGGCCGCCGCCGCGGAAACCGGACCGGGAACTCCTGCCCCGCCCAGGCCACCAGCACCCGATCACCACGCTTGTTCTCGTGCCGCAGTCTGAACTCCCGCCCGGTGCCCGGGTCCTGGTAGACGATCGTCACCGGTATCCCGTGGGTCCCCGACTCTCCGTGTCCTGGCGGATGCACCTCCACGACCCGAGCCGTCACCCACACCGCCCGCTGCGGCCGGGTCAGCCCGGCCAGCGAACACGCATAGCCCACCAACGCCAGCCCAGCGGGCACCGTCCACCACAGCCCGAACAACTTCTGCATGTCCATGCGGCGAGGCTCTCGCCGCCGGGACTCCTACCGATCCCGGGTTCGGGCCGGGCCGGCCATCCTTTTCGGCCCGGCCGACCGACGCGAGGCAACAGCTCATCACAGCATCGGCCTCTCTGGGCCCGGTCATGCGAACCGGCGCGTCAATCGCGAACCGCGTAGGTCTCGCGCCGTTCGGGCGTCCAGTTGTGGGCGCCGCTGTCCCAGGCCTCGGCGAGCGGGACCATGTGGTCGATGTCGAGTTTCTTCGCGGCGGTGACCTCGGCCTCGTCGTAGTACGACATCCAGCTGCCGCTGCCCAGCATGCACCGGGCGCTCTGTTCCGGGGTGGTGACCGCTTCGGCGGGGAGGACTCCCTGGCGGGTCGGGCAGCCGACGCCGTCCTCGTCGACCCAGTGCTTGAAGGAGTCGCGCTCGTACCCGGTGCGCTTCTCCTCGGCGACGGGGATCTCCTTGATGGCGTCCGGGAACCTTGCGGTTCTGTTGTTCCCGGCGGTGGCCCATGCGGTGGTGTTGCCTGTAGACGTGAACACGGCAGCGGCATCTGTTCGAGTTCCTCGTCGGTCACCGGGACCCTCTGGCCCTTCGCGATCCCGTAGCCCTTGCCGATCTCGTCCTGGTCGTCCAGCTCACAACGGTCGCGGCATCTCTTCCACCTCCAGGGCCCCTGCGCCGCTGCTCGGCGAGGGAACGCCCGGCCCGAGAGCCCGGGCTGCTGCGTCCTACTCCTGCTGATCCTCACGTGACGCAGGGGAGCCCGCATCTCCCACTAGGGCCGCCGGGGGGAAGGTGCGTGACGTCAGTCGGCTGCACAGCGGTGCCTCTTAGCAGTGCGAGTGCACCGTGCCGATCAACGGAGTCCCGACGCGTTCCTCTGCGTGATCGGCATTGGCCTGGGTACCGGAGGCGTATGTTCAAGCATCGGCGGACCAGGGTGACGTGTGCATTGTTGGGTGCCTGGGCCGTGTTGACGGCCACGGAGCGGTGGCACGGGGAGACCTCGTGGCTGACGGCTCTGACGAACGCTCTGCTATGGGCCTGTGTACTGGCAGGCACTTGGTGGTTCGTCGAGATGACGCAAGGGCGATCGGCACAAACGGGCGGCGGCTCGGCAGAACACAGTCCGGCCTCTGAACTGCCCGCGCGAAGCGATAGCCCCGGAGAAGGGAACCGTGCTGCCCGAGAGTGAAGCTCTCTCCCACCTCTGACTTGCAGGACGAGCCACCGGCTTCTTTCGCGAGGCTCGGGCAGGGCGACCGCGCCCCAAAAACGCCGCGGTGCCCGCATCGGCCGGGCACCAAGTCGGGCACCGGTACCGACAGCGCTTCGTGGAGTTGTCCCAGGGCCGGTTCCTGGCACGACCCCACCACCCCTGTGACCGTCGGCGGCGCTTTGTTCTCCGCGATGCGCCGCAGTACGGCGACGCCCAGGACGAGCGCGGCCACCGTGTACCGCCAGGCGACCAGGGCCGCCTGCCGCTCGTACTCGCTCGCACCGCTGGCGAGTAGGCCGACGGCTTTCTCATGGAAGGAGAAAGATGCCGGCACCCTGCGCAGTTCGGCCGTTTCGCCGCCGGTGTGCAGGTGGCGGAAACCGCACCGCCACTCCCCGCCCCGGATCCAGACCTCTGTCCGGGACGCTCCTAACCAGTACAGGGCTCGGGACCGCTCTGAACCGTGGGCAGTCAGCGGTAACTCGCCCAGTGTGAGATGGCGTGGGAGCGAGCGGGCGAGGTGGACTCTCGCCCGACATCATCGCGGGCCAGGGCCCTCACCGTTAGGCCCCGCCGTGCGGGCCGGACAGCTCCCTACTGGCCACGCCCCGGGCCAGCACAGCCCCTGCGGCCCAGGCGCGTGCATCCGCCTCAGTAGCCCCCGGCCCTCACCGCCCGGCAGGGACGACACCCCCGGTCTGCGTCGGCCACTGCCCGTGGTGATGCGGTGATGACGTCATGGGGACGGCATTCGAGACGGTGAGCGAAGTCGCCAAACGACCCCGCGACCCGGGGCCAGGGCGCACAGTCCCTGTCCCTCACGGCCAGCGCCAACCGTCGAGCGCAGTCGGACTAGGAGCAGGGCGATCACTGGCGAGCACCATCAACGCAGAGGACGAAGACCAATGACGAAGCTCAGGACCCCGACTCACCTCGACCAGGACCAGGCCATGTCGGCCAAGGCCACGCGGTGGCGCTTCGCGACGACTGCGGCGGTACTGGCCGCGGCCAGTACCGTAGGGCTGGTGACCGCAGCGCCGGCGAGCGCCGCGGTGAAGCAGACGTGCGGAACCTACATCTGCGTGGCCACTGCCTACCAGGGCAGCCGCTACGTTCAGGACATCACCGTCTTCACCAGGGACGGACTGCCGGGGACGCTGCGGGCCTTCGCGGGCGACTATCGGAATTCCAAGGCCAACGACGACCGCCACGTGTTCAGCGTCAACCGGGAGCTCGGCCAGCCCGGAAGCGGCCAGCTGGCCGTCTGCGGGGGCCTGGACCGTAGCAGCAGGGTCATCGAGAACCACTGCGTCCTGATCCCCTGATTCACAAGGAGCCGACAGTTCTTGAGTTCGCTCAGGAAGAGTTCACGAGGTCCCGTCCGATCTGATGGATCGGCGGGATCTCGGCGTTTCCCGGGTCTGTTCGAGGGGCGTCCGAACGTGGCCGATGCTGCGGGCGGGGGCCTGGCGGTCGTCGGCCTGGAGTTTCGGGGTGATTACTCTGCGTCTGGCGTTCTGCGGCCGTCGGTGGGCGTGCGTGATCCCTGCTTGTGCTGCTGAGGTCTCAGGGGCACTCGGTCGGGCGGGGCGGATCTCCGGCCCCTTGGGTGGAGGCTCTCTGCGAGCGTTTCTTCTCGGCCTTCGGCGCGGCGCAACACACCAAGGCCAGGTGCAGAGCGTCCACAACTTCGGTGTGTTCGTGAACCTCGACGGCGAGCCCGATCCGTGCACCGGGTTCATCCGGATCCCCGAACTGAGCTGGCGGTGGATCGACCATCCCACCGACGCCGTCACAGCAGGTCAGCGGGTCGTGGGCGAGATCATCGGCATACACACCCGGCGCGGACAGGTTCAGCTGTCATTGAAGGCTCTCCAAGAGGACCCGCTCCTTCCCTTCGCGGACCAAGCAGGCCTTGTCGCCGACGGAATTGCGGGGCTCGTGCACAACACCGAGTTCCGAGACGAGCCCGTCGAGCACCCCAGCCAGATCGTGAGCGAGGGCGACGAGATCACCGTACGGATCGTCGAGGTCGACCTCGTGCGCCGCCGCCTCACCTTGTCCGCCAGAAACCTGCCGCAGAGCGGGAAACGACCTATCTGAGAATGGGAAGCGATCTCCAGGTGCCCTGTACCGCACCAGGTCACCCCTGCTCGTGAACACCCCCGGAGCGGCTGAGTGGCCGTGGGCGACCCCCCACGGCCACTCGTTCACAGTCACGCGCGCCCCTCTTGTTTCCGTCACCCGCGTTCCCCTCATGCGAAGCGATCCCGCCGCGCGAACGCTGCGTGATCGCTATGCTGCAATTGGGTGACCGTTAGCGAGGAAGAGGCTGCGAGGGTGGAGTTCCAGGTGCTCGGCCCGCTTCAGGTTCGGGCCCACGGCAGCCGAGTGCCGTTACCCGGAGCGCGACGTCAGCGGCTGCTGGCGGGCCTGCTCACGGCCGCCAACTCCCTGGTGCCGATGGGCCGACTGATCGAGGCGGTCTTCGAGGACGAGCCGCCCGGTACCGCGGTGAAGCAGGTACAGAACTCCGTGTCGGTACTTCGGGAGCGCCTGAACGACAGCGAACGGCGGCTGATCGTCACCGAGGAGTCCGGCTACCGGATCTGCGTCCGTGAGAACGAACTCGACTCGCTCCAGTTCACCACGAGGCTCGCCGACAGCCGCCGCCACGCAGCCGAAGGCGGCCTCGAACGGGCCATCAGCGTGATCCGGTCTGCCCTGGACCTGTGGCGTGGGCCCGCCCTCGACGGGCTGGGAAGCGCGGCGCTGAGCGGACCGGCCGCTCGACTGGAGGAGCAACGGCTCGGCGCGCTGGAACTCTGCGCCAGATGGCGGCTGGAACTCGGGCAGCACCAGGAAGTCGTCGACGAGCTGAGCGACCTCGTACCCTCGCACCCTCTGCGCGAGGGCCTGCACGCGCAACTCATCACCGCACTCGACCGGTGCGGCCGCCGCGCCGAGGCCCTGCACGCCTTCCACCGCCTGAGTACGTCCCTCGTCCAGGAACTCGGAGTCGGCCCCGGAGCTGGACTCCAGCGACTGCACGAACAGATCCTGACCGGACACCCCCACCCCAGCCGACCGCCTCACCCCCGCCAGCATGACGACACCAGGCCCGGCACAACGCTGCCCGCTCCCCAGCTCCGCTCCGCCACCACCGCGCCGGCCGCCCCCAGACAACTCCCGCATGCCATTCGGGACTTTACGGGCCGCACCGACCACCTGACCGCGCTTGACGCTCTTCTCCCGCCGGGTGGTGATGAGCTGGGCAGCGGACAGGCCGTGGTGATCTCCGCGCTCGACGGCTCGGGCGGCGTGGGAAAGACGACCCTCGCCGTGCACTGGGCCCACCGGGTCCAGCACCGGTTCCCCGACGGAACACTCCACACAGACCTGCGCGGGTACGGGCCCGGCAGGCCCGCCACCCCCGCCGAGGTCCTCGACGACTTCCTCGTCGCGCTCGGCGTCCCGCCGGCGGCCGTACCCGCCGGGACCGGCGCCCGCTCCGGGCTTTACCGCACTTTGGTCACCGGACGGCGCATGCTCATCGTCCTGGACAACGCCAACAGCGCCGAGCAGGTGAGACCGCTGCTGCCGGGAGCCCCCGGGTGCATGGTCCTGGTGACCAGCCGCGACAGCCTGAGCGGCTTGGTCGTCACCGAAGCCGCGCACCGGCTCACCGTTGATGTCCTGAGCCGCTCCGAGGCGACGGCCCTGGTCGTCGGCATCATCGGCCCACACCGCGCCGCGGCGGACTCCGCCGCGGTCGACGACCTCGTCCGCCTGTGCGCCCGGCTTCCGCTGGCACTGCGGATCGCCGCCGGGCGCTCAGCCGCCCACCCCGGAATCACCGTCGCCGACATCGTCGCCGAACTCACCAACGAGGACTTCGCCCTCGACGCGCTGAGCCGGAACCAGGACCCCCGGGCGGCGGTCCGCACCGTGTTCGCCTGGTCCTACGACCAACTGACCTCACCCCAGGCCCACCTGTTCCGGCACCTGGGCCTCCACCCCGGCCCAGACATCTCCACACCTGCAGCCGCAGCCCTGGCCCACCTAGCACCCCGCGAAGCCCGAAGCCTGCTCAGCGCGCTGGCCGACGCCCACCTCATCGAACCCGTCGCCCACGACCGCTACCGCTTCCACGACCTCCTGCGAGCCTACGCAGCCGAGCTCACCCACCGCCGCGATACCGAACAGGACCACCAACGCGCCCGCGAAGCGGTCCTCACCTGGTACACCCACACCGCCCACACCGCCGACCGCCAGGTCTACCCCACCTGCACCCGCCTGACCACCAACCCCGCCACGCCCCCTCACCCCCACCCCCACGCTGACCGGGCACGCGCATGGGACTGGCTGAGCACCGAGCGGACCAACCTCGTCGTTGCGCTCCACCACGCCGTCGACCACCGGCTCGACCACCACGCCGTGCAGCTCGTCGACGCTCTTGGCTTCCTCGTGCTCGCAGGCGCTTGGGAGGACCGCATCACCACCGCCACAGCAGCCCTCGAAGCGGCACGGCGGACCGGCGCACCCGACCATGAGGCCAACGTCCTCCTTGCCCGCGGTGAAGCACTGGCTCACCTGCGACGCCCCGAAGCCGAACCGGACCTCACCCGCGCAGCCGAACTCGCCCAGGACACCGGCAACATCCACCTCCAGATCGCGGCACGCACCGAACTCGGCCAGGTCACGCGCCGCCAGAACCGTCTCCTCGAAGCACTGCGGCACTTCGAGGACGCACTGACACTCGGCCGCGGATTCGGCCCCGGACGATGGGAAGCGGTCGCAGAAGGCAACCTCGCCGACCTCCACGCCGACCTCGGCAACCACCACCAGGCCATCGAGCACGGCACCCGCAGCGCGGAGCTGCGCCACGCCATCGGCGACACGGACGGGGAGGCATGCGCCCTCGCCACCGTGGCCAGAGGCTGGCAAGGCACCGGCGACCACCGCACAGCCCTCACCCACGCCCGGCGCGCGGTCCAACTCGGCCGCACATCAATCGGATCCCATGACGAAACACTCGCCCCGCCGCTGACCGTCCTTGCCACCTCGCTTCATCGTCTCGGACACGTGACCGAAGCAGTCGCCAGCTGGCGGGAGGCCGCCCAGATCTACACCGAGAGGGGACTGGACGCCGACGCCGACGCGATTCACCAGCACATCCGGACGGCGACCCCGACCCAACAGCAGCCTGCCAACGCCAAGGCGGGCGCCGGGCCCGCCCCATGAGGTTGACCGGACGCGCCTCCCATTGACGCGGCAGGCCAGCACACTCTGGCTCGGCCTCGGAAGCCCGCATTCCCGTACGGACACGATCAGCTGCCGCGTCTGCCGCGCCCGGCATCGCGTCACCGCGGCTGAGCGCGGGAATCCGGTGCCGGAGGAGGCGCCTGCCCACGAGGCGATCCAAGGGTGGACAACAGTTGAACGACAAGCTCAGGGGGCGTCCGAGGCGTACGTCACACAGTCGGGCTCCAGATCACACCGAGGGTAGAAGCTGGTCCACTGACCAGGGGTCCCGTAGGTTCCCCGGGCGAACCACGCCACCGCGTTCCCCCGCCGGAACATCAGCCCGCCCTGGGCCTGGACCGGGCTGGACTCCAGTAGCCGTGCGAGATCGGTGCCCCGGAACCCGAACTCGTCGCGCCACATGGCGACGATCTCCAGGGACGTGCAGCCCGAGCAGGCCGTGGTGCCGAAGTACTCGGGCGACCCCTCGAACTCCAGCAGCCGAGCGAGGCGAGGGTAGTCCTCGGCGCAGGCCGCCCGGTAGGTGGGGCCGATGATGCCCTGCCAGAACTGCGCCAACTCCTTGTCATCCGCGCCGGGCACCATCGGCGTGAGGCCGTCCAGGCCGGCCTCCGTGCAACGTGCGGACGCCGATGGGCGAGATGCGGATGAGCGGGGCGCTGTCGCACCGGTGTCTTCCTCATACGACAGCATCAGGGCGACCACGCCTACGACCGCCAGAATCAGGGCCAGCGGCCACTGCAGTCGGCGGGCGGTCATGACCCCTGGTACTCGCAGGCCGAAGTGGTGACAGGAACGATCTGGCAGAGCGAGAAGTTGCCCTCCAGCGCGAAGACACGGCGGTACTTCACGTCCTCCAGCCGGTCCGACCTGCCACTGGTGGCGGTGACCTGGAAGGGCTTTCCGTGGTCGTCGATGGTGACGCTCCTCGTCCTGTTGCCCAGCATGTAGGTCGCCTTGAGCCGGAAGGCCACATAGTGGCGGGCGGTCACGGCTCGCACCATGACCACTTGCTGCCCGGTGTCCTTGAGAGTGATCGTCCGTTCGCCGAAGAAGGGGCCGCCCGGCGTGATCCGGCCCTCCTCCTCGTCGAACCTCGCCTTCCTGGCGACCGGGCGAGGGCGGTCCAGGTCGAACATCATGTTCATGGTGGGACTGCCGGCCTGAGACGGGACGCTGAAGAGCGTTCCCGACCACGGTGCACCGCGCTCCACGATCTCCGGTTCGATGTTGACGATATTGACCGTCTGATTCCGGTGGCCGGTGAAGACGACCCGAAGCGTGAGACGCTCCAGATTCACTGCCCCGACCGACTGGAGTCGCTGATCGAACTCCGGCGAGGACGCCGCTCCCTGCCGGGAGAGGAACTGCCGCAACGACGTGCTCGGCCGGTAGTCCTTCCGGGTGACCCTGCTCATGCCCTCGTCCTCGAGCTGAACCTTCACCACGGCCACGGAGACGTCAGGGCCCGAGCGGATGTCGTCCTTGAGCGAGGGGACGTTGAAGAGCTGGCCCGGGAGTGCCATGATCCCGCCGGTGATCATCAGCGTCAGCGCTCCGCCGAGGAGCGCCGCGAGCCACCCCCGCGCCTGGAGCAGGCGCTCCACGAAACCGGTCGGGCCCGTGTTGGTCTCGTTCCGTGTCCTTCGGAGCCGTGCGGCCCGCGTGGTCGACCGGCCCCGCCGTCGTGAGAGGGCCAGACGCCAACCGGGACCTGATTTCCGAGGCATCGGGCTCTCCTCTCCGCAGGTCCGCCGGCATCCCTGTTGGCTACCAACTCGCCCTGAAACAAACGACATTGTAGGTCCACAGACCCAGGCCGGGCAAAGCTTGAGGCAGGGCCTCACGGACAGCAGATCGTCGACCCCGCCCCACGGCGACCCACCGCACGCACAGTCCGAGCGGAGAGCCCCCTCCCGTAATTCTCAGACTCCTGTCATATCCGGCCAGTACGCTGCACCGTATGACCTCCCCGTCCGCCGCCGGCCTCCCGATACAGCCGCTCTCCAGGGCCGCCGTGGTGAACGCGAGGATCCGCCAGCTCATGGACCAGGATCTCGACGACACCGATCGCGCGCAGCAGTATGCGGCCCTCCTGGAGGAATGGGCCCGGGCAACGTGCCCCTGCTCCACCCCTGTTCGCGCCGCCTGATTGCCGAAGCTCTGAAGACTTAGGGCCCTCAGGGCCCGGCTCCACGCTGCAGGGGTGCCCCACGTAGGGGGACGCCCCTGCCTTGCTTTGCGCGAGGGGCCGAGTTTACCGGGAGATCCTCACGCGCTGGAGAACCGCCGACACGAAGCGAGCCTCACGGCTCAGGGATGAGCGGAGGTGCGCTGAGGCCCGGTCCTTTCAGGGTTCCGCGATGAGATTTCTGCGCCGATGAGACGTCAAAGGCCTGGATCGGAAGTTGGCTGCTACGCCGCCCCGGCCTCTTTCAACAGGTCACAACGCCGCACCTGGGGGAAGGCCATGGTGGGCCAGGTACCTGGACGCTGGAGCTGTGCCACCTCACCACCAGCCCGTTCGGAGGCCGAACTCTCACCCAGGAACCGCCGCCCCGAGCTGGGCCTGCCGTGCACCCCGACTGTTAGGACCTGCTCGCGCGTACTGCCCGAAGGCACCCAGCGCGCCGCGACGACGGGGGCACTGCCACATCTGCCACGCTGAGCGCGAACCGGACAGGCCGGGAGCGCGTGGTTGACCGGCCGCGGAGGGGGCGCTTCGCCGCATGTCCGACGCTACCGGGTATCGGCACGGGCTGGTGTGGGGGTGGCGGGAGCCAAGACGTCGTTCAGCTGAGCGGTAAGTTCTTCGACAGCCAGAGTGCCGTCGAGGACAAAGTCTGCGCTGTACCGTATGGGGGCGACGTGTTCGCCGTGGCTGGCGCGGCCGCGTGCGAGGTAGCCGAGAAGGCCGATCCGGGGGTCGGCGCCCTCGTCGATCTTTCGGAGGGTCTTTCGGGCGAGGCGCAGGTCGTCCGGGGTGTCCAGATAGACGGTCCAGTGAGCAAGTCGACGGATCTGCTTCCCCAGGGCGAAGGTCCCCTCGATCAGTAGCAGTTGGTCAGTCGGCGTTGCCTCGATGACCTGGTGGACGCGGTCCCAGTCGATAGAGCGGGGGTCGCTGAAGTCGATGACGTGCCCTGTGCCGGAGAGGTCGGGCACCGTCGGCGCCCGGTCGGTTTCCGTGTGGAAGAACCGGTCGAGGTGCAGGAGAGCGGTGTTCGCCCGCGTTCCGGCGAAGGACGCGGCGAGCGTGGTTTTGCCGGAACCTGCGCCGCCGGCGAGGGCGAGGAGCTTCCGGGGCGGGCCATCGGGCAAGTTGTGCCCTCCCAGTCGGTGGTCGGGGGAGGGCACATCGTAGGCGTCGGAACGGACGTCTCAGGTCCACGACGCGGCCGGTTGACGGCCGCGAGACGGCCGTGCAGCTGGTGGGGCGCAGTGCCGGGAATCGGTCCCGCCCCGGCGGCGTGGACTCTGGGCTGCGGACGCGGCGGGTCCTCCCGCCGGGGGTTCGGGCCCGTCGCTGCGGGCGGGACGGTGGACTGCTGCGGTGATCGACCAGATCAGGCAGCTGCGCCACGGTGTTCTCGGTCGCCGCCAGGTACGACTTCTCCCGGCCGCGGGACCCCATGACGACCAGGTGCTCCTGTGCCTCGGCAGCGACTTCGACCATCGGCTCCCGGAGCTCCGTGTAACGCGTGAGCACCCGCACGTCAACACCGGCACCGGCAGCCTTCAACACAGAGGGGGCCTGCCTGTCCTGGTGGCCGAGAAGGCTCCCTTCTGCTCCTGTCCTGAAAGAGCTTGCTCAGCCCCTCGCCGGTTCTTCGCCCCGTGCGTTTGCGACCGGACTCCCACGCGCTGAGCTGACTCGCGTCCGTCCCACCTCTGTTGATGCTGTTCAGCCGGGCGGCAGTCTCCTTCGGCGTCAGGCGGGAGCCCACCCGTCTGCTGTGCATCAGCCGTCTTACGACATGGTCCGCGATCGAGGCCCCGACATGCTGGCTTGGCGGGTTGGCCGGTGAGCGGAGCGGCCCCGTTCGGTACCAGCGAGGCGATCGGGGGACGGGTTTCGGCGTAGCCCTCGCGTCGGGTGGTGTAGCGCTGGAGCGGGTGCCGCTTCCGCAGCTCGGCGTTGGTGTGCTCGACGCAGCTCTGGGCCGAGGAATGCTGGCGGCGCATGTCTAGCCATGCGTAATGCTCGCCGGGCGGCGCGTCGTCTTCCGGCTTCTTCGGCCAGACCCCGATAGTCTTCGTCGACTTCGGCTTTCGCAACCGGGTGGAACTGGAACATCTCCGCGATGCCCTCGGTGCGCGCGGCGGTCTGGTCGTGCATGCGGCCGGGCCGCTTCGCCCGCCACAGCAGGCGGCCCTCATCACTGACGGTGGCGGTCTTGATTGTGTTCTGTTTCTGACCGGTCTTGGGGCGGCGAACCTGGGGCCCGGCGCCGTAGATTCGGAGACGGATCCCCTCGGCCTCGGCGTAGGCGAATACATCCGCCAGGGTGCGCAGCCTGACGCCGGGGCGGTCGGGAACGGCGAAGCCACATGAGGCCAGTAGCGGCGGATCTCGCATGCCGGGGAGATCGTGGAGAGGGCTGTGCCGTGCAGCTCGGCCGGCGCGGCGTGCGGGAGCCAGGTGCAGATGCACCAGCGTGACCAGCACACGGTCGGTGAAGGCCAGGCCATGCTTCGGTCCGGCACCAGCGTCCTGCTGCCTCTCGGCACCACGTCGCTTCCGTAGTGCAGACTCACACTGGGCGAGTTACGGGCCTGCCAACTCCCCAGCGAAATTCCCGAGGCGCACGGGAGACGCCGCTGAAGGCAGGATGAGACGAGGCGGCACGAACCCGAAGGAGACGGCACATCCGCTGACCTCGTGCGGTTCATTTCAGGTCACGGGTGCATCCGCCCGGTCTGTGGTCGGCGGAGGTAGAACAGCTCGGGATCATCCTCATCGAGACCGTGGAGAAGGCCGGCCGGGCTCCATCCGGCTCTTTGGAGCAGTCGCTGCATGGGCTGGTTGGAGACGTTGGTCGAGGTGAAGAGCTTCGGCGTCGTGCACGACGCGCCCACTGCATCCAACAACCGATGACCAACGCCCCTGCCGCGGGCCGATGGGGCCACCATGAGCATCGTGACGAAGCCCTGTTCGAAGAACGTGTACTCAACCACGCAATAGCCAAGCAGGCCAGACGCGTCCTCTGCTACGACCGCCAGGCCCTGCCGGCACCACCTTCGGATGCTCGCCTGTCTCCCGGCATCGCCTTCGACCGCGACCGAGTCGATCCCGACCAGCGCGTCCGACTCCGACTCACTCGCGTTGCGCACAACGAACTCGCCACGGTCTACTGCATCGTCCATGAGCCCATGCTCTCAGTTCGCCCCGGAAACCCGTCCTGCCCCCGGGCCTCTATCACGGGCCAGGTCGTATGTGCCCTACCAGGTTGCCCGGCGTGAAGAGGGGTGGGCGCGTTCGCGCGCCTATCGGTGTCCGACGTTGCGGCGGTGTGCAGGCAAGGCGACGTCCGGTGTACTGCGTCTCGTTCCTCCAGTTCGGTTCACCGGGTTTCGCCGCGCCCGCCCGGACCACCCGCCACAGGTCTCCAGCGCTGGAGAAGAACCGGACGTGGACGTCGCGCGGCGCGGTCGTGCCGGTGTAGCAGGCGGAGAAGCGGCCGTCGGTGGCGCTGGTGAGTCCGCTGCTCAGCCGTTCCACCTGGCCCGCCGTTGTCTCGCGGCCCCACAGCTCCCAGTCGGAGTTCCTCGCCTGCCGCGTGACCTGGGGCTTGCTGGTGCCGGCCTCGGCGTCGTCGTGCTCGTAGGCCAGAGCACCGTTGAGACAGGTGGAGGACGCGGCGACGGCCGTCCCCGCCGAGAGGGGGGGTGGCGAGGGCGAGGCCGGCCCCCAGGGCCGGAGCGGCCGCCAGGGTGCGGCGCCTGGTGAGCGTACCGGCCGGGGAACCGGCGGGTCTGGTCGCCGGGGCGAGCGGGGTCAGGGGATGTATGCGCATGAACTCCTGTTGTCGAAGGTGGTGACAGCGGGCGTGGCTCTGCGTCGCAGCCGCTGCTACGGACGCAGGACGGGTGTCCGCCTGCCCGTGTGCAGCGGCGTGCCGGTCGCGAGCTGCTCGGGGGCCAGGCCCAGCGACCGGGCGGCGGTGGCGCCCACATCGGCGAGAGTGTCCGCGTCCGGCAGCAGTTCGATGCCGTCCTCGCCGGGCCGGTGGATGAGCACCGGCACGTACTCCCGGGTGTGGTGGGCGTGGCCGATCGTCGGGTCGTTGCCGTGGTCCCCGGTGACGATCAGCCGGTCGCCGGGGGACGCCAGCAGTGCCACGAGCCCCGCGAGCCCCGAGTCGACCTGTTCCAGGAGCCGCGCGTACCGGGTGGCGTCCTGCTGGTGGCCCGCCAGATCGGTCTCCTGCACGTTCGCGACGACCAGGACGTCGCCGTCGGCGCGTACGGCCTCCAGCGTGTGGTCCAGGACGTCGGAGGTGGCGACGGCCGGGCGGCGGGCCGCCGCCTCGCACACGAGGATGTCGGCCGCCTTCCCGACCAGGGTGACCGGGATCCCGGCCCCCGCCGCCAGTTCGGGCAGTTGACGGGTGTGGTCCAGCGGGGCGCCCAGGTGCTGGACGCGCAGCCCGCCGTTGCGGTAGAAGCCGGTGGCCGGAGTGTCCAGGCCGACCGTCCCGCCCTCGCCGGGCCGTACGAAGCCGGGGAGCGGCCCGTCCGAGTGTCCGCCGACCGCGATCACCCGGGCGACAGGCGCGACCGCGCGTACGGTGCGGGCGATGGCGAGGATCCCGGTGTCCCCCTCGAAGGGGAGGTCCTCCAGCGAGCCGGAGGCGTTCCAGTTGATCCCGGGATCGGCCTCCAGGTTGTCGTGCACGAGGACCGTCCCGTCGACCAGCAGCAGGGGCCGGCCCTCCAGCCGCTCCGCCCGGTGCCCGGCCGCCGCGAGCGCATCGGCGACCTCGTCGAGGTGGTCGGCCAGGCGGGCGACGGAGACCCGGCTGAAGTCGGCCCCCATCATGGTCTGGTGCCCGGCGAAGGTGTCCGCGCCCGGGTAGCCGAGTGCGGCGCGGCCCGCCGCCACCGGGAGGCGGGTGCGGCGGTCCAGGTCCGGGTGGGGGTGGACCAGGCCCAGGCCCAGCGCCCCCAGCACCGGCAGGCGCAGCGGACGGCCCAGGGCGGTGCGTGCGTGGTCGAGGACGTGCCCGCAGGTGTCGGCGGCGAGGTCGCCGGGGCGCTGCACGCCCGCGTCGGGCATGGCGCCGATGCCGAATCCGTCGATGACGACGATGACGGTCCTGGCCATGAGGTGCTCCTTACAGGGCTCGGCCCTGGGCGTCGTAGAGGCCGTTCAGGCGGGGGGTGCCGGAGGAGAGGCCGGAGACGACGGCGACGGTCGAGCGGGTGACGAAGATCTGGGTGCGGAAGGCGAGCAGCGCGGTGTCGCCGGCACGGACGTCGGTGCCGTCGGCAGGCGCGTCGAGCAGCCGGTAGTAGTCGATGTTCCGGGCGGGCGCGTCCTGTACACCGAGGCGGGCGCCGGTCCGGGGGAGGAGGGCGGTGCGGATGTGGGAACGGGCGTAGAAGCCGCCGCCGAACAGGGCAGGGCGGCCGTCGTCGAGGGTGTGGGCGACCTCCGTGACGTAGACGTAGGCGGGCTTCTCGGGCTGGGTCGGGTCGAGGGCGTGCAGCGGGGTGGTGCCGGTGAGGGCGTGGCCCGGTTCGCCATGGGTGGCGCCCCGTTCGGCCAGCAGCGGGAGGGAGGCGGCCGCTGTGGCGCTGGGGGCGCTCAGCACCAGGTCGCGGTGGCCTCGGGCGGCCAGCACCTCGCGGGCCTTTACCAGCAGGTCGAACGTGGGGGTGGCCGTGGGCAGGCCCGTGGACGGATCGCACAGGACGCACGGGAAGGCGGTGACACCCGCGATCCGGACGGAGTCCAGGGCCTCGGCGGCATCGGCGAAGGCGTCCAGGTGCTCCAGCGGTACGCCGCCCTCCTGGCCGGGGTAGACGGTGCCCTCGGCGCCCTCGATCCGGATCAGGACGTCCTGGGTCCGGTCCGCCGCGCGGGCCGCGTCCGCCACGGCACGCGCGTTGGCCAGGTCGAAGACCGTGATGTGGTCGGGGCGGTGGGCCAGTAGCCCGGGCAGCGCGCGCCGCGGGACCTGGCTGAGGTGGCCGACGTTGCCGAGGAGCGCCCCTGCGCTGTGCAGGGTCCGGGCCTCGCCGACGTCGATGGCGGCGGCGCGGGGGATGTGGCGGGCGACGGACCGGATGAGTTCGGGGTTGCGGCCCAGCTGCTTGACGACGAACCAGAGCCCCACACCGACGCGTTCGGCCTCCCCGGCGAGCAGGGCCGCGTTCTCCTCGACGGCGTCGAGGTCCATGACGTAGGTGTCCGGCGGGATGTCCCCCCGGTCGTGCAGGCCGGCGGCGGCGTCGACGAGCCCGGGGTTGCGGTGGAGCACGGTGTCCAGAAACACGGTCAGCGGTCCTTCGGTTCGTTCAGGGCGGCGAGCGAGCGGCGCAGGATGTCGATCACGAGATCCGCGCCGGCCCGCATCGGATTGACGCGTACGGTCCAGGCGGCCAGCTCCGGGGCGTCGTCCAGGGTGGAGCTGGACATCCGGTAGAAGAGCGGAGCGATTTCGTAGCGGGAGTTGGAGCCGACCGGGTAGGGCGCGGCGCCGAATCGCGCGGCCACGGCCGGGAGCCGCGTGGCGACGGGCCGGTCCAGCCGGACCAGCAGGCACCGGTCCTGCGCGTTGGCGATCCGCACCTCCGCGACGCCCGCCACCTCCCCGGTCGCCAGCCGTTCGGCGACCTCGGCGCCCACCCGGGACTGGACGGCCCACACCACGGGGACGTGGGTGAGCGCCCGGAGGGCGTCCAGCGCCTGGTGGCCCTGCACCTGCCCGCCACCGGAGTAGTTGTCGCCGCGGACCCGGGCGACCAGGTCACGGGCGCCGGTGACGAGGCCGACCCCTTCGGGTCCGTGCAGCTTGAACAGGGAGAAGCACGAGGCGTCGGCGCCCATCTCGACACCGGCCGCCGGGGTGCGCAGCACGGCGTAGTTGTCGTCGACCACCGTGCGGACACCGGCTGCGCGGCAGGCGGCGATCACCTCGGCCGGTTCGTAGGAGTCCGCCAGCCGCTGCCGGGTGTGCTGGACGTAGGCCCACCGGAACCGGCCCGAGGCCAGTGCCTCCCGCAGCGCATCCAGGTCGTTGAAGTCGGCTTCCACCATCCGTACGCCGAGACCGCGCAGCGTGACCTCCGTACTGCGGTACACCGGGGCCCGGTGGATCAGCAGCTCCTCGCCCGGCCGCAGCGCCCCCGTGAGCGCGGCCCGGATCGCGCCGGTCCCCGCGCCCTGGACGAAGGCGGCGTCCTCGGCACCGAAGAATTCCGCAAGAACAGCCTCTACCCGGGCCGTGGTGCGCGGTCTGCCGAGGCCGGGGACGACCCCCGCGTCGGCCGAGAAGAGCTGATCGCCCTCGAAGTGCGCGGCGGTGGCCTCCAGCAGCCGGAACTGCCGGGCGACCGCGTCCTCCAGGCCGACCGTCGCCAGCGGGAAGGTCTCGGGCAGTACAGGGGGTTTCACGTCAGTTCTCCTCCACGTCGGCGCCGGTCAGGAAGCGCAGTGGGTTGCGGCGGGTCAGCAGGTCGATGAGCTCCTCGTCTGCGCCCGCCGCCCGGAACCTCGGCAGGAAGTCCTCGAAGAGGTGCCCGTATCCCTGGCCGCCCTCTCCGCGCAGATAGCCGTGGCGCGAGATGTCGCAGCTGAGCAGGGCCCGGTCGCCGTGGCCCGCTTCTACCAGGGCCGACAGCAGCCGCAACCGGGTCTGGTCGCTCTGGTAGGACTCCTTGCCGACCGTGTCGAAGGCGACGTGCGCGCCCCGCTCGGCCAGCTCCCGGTGCACCCCGGGATCGTCCAGCAGGTCCTGGTGGCCGATGCAGATCCGCTCGGCGGGCAGGCCCTCCGCCATGAGGAGATCCAGCTGGGCGAGGCCGCCCCGGCCCAGCTGGGCGTGGGTGGCCAACGGCAGCCCGGTGGCCAGCGCGGCCCGCCCGGCGGCCCGCAGCACCTTCGCCTCGGCAGGCGACGGTAGGTCGCCGTGGCTGCCGATCTCGCCGAGGACACCGGGGCGGATGCCGGTGGCGGCTATGCCGTCCTCGATCTCCCTTACGAGGACGCCGGTGAGCTGTGCCACGTCGGCCGTGTCTACCTCCGGGGTGTGGAACGGCTCGTAGTACCAGCCGGTCGCGGCGACGACGGGCACGCCCGCCTCCCGGGAGATCCTGGCCAGCGCACGGACATCGCGGCCCATGCCCCGGCAGGTCAGCTCGACGACCAGGGAGAGCCCGAACCGCTGCCGCAGGCCGCCCAGTTCGCCGGTCACGGCCGCCGCGTGGCGTTCTGCGTCCAGGACGGCCGCCCCGTCCCCCTGCCGGTCGAGGTCCAGGACGAGGTGCTCGTGGGGGAGGACGGGGCCGCGTACCGCGTCGGCGGCGAGCTCTCCGGTGACGGTGCGCAGGATGCGGGGTGGAGGGTGGTCCATGGCGGGTTCCTTCTCCGGTACGTGCCGGTGCCGGGGGTCAGCCCTTGACCGGGGTGAACAGGTCGAGCCAGTACAGGAGGTTGAGGAGGACACCGCCGATGATGACCGCGGCCGGGGCGGCGGCCATCTTCACGACGGGCCGTCCCATCGCCTCGTTGAACAGGTACAGCCCGCCGACGATGAGGATGCCGAGCCCGCCGCCCATGGCGTTCGCCGCCATAAGCGAACCGAAGAGGATCGCCAGCTGGAGGGTGTCGCCGATGGCGCTGCGCAGATGCTCCGACGAGTCCCGCACACTGGGCAGCTTGCCCAGCACCTTGCCGATCCAGGACAGGGCGAGCACCTCGACGGCGAAGACGAGCGCGCCCACGACGGCGGCCAGGAACGGGTTCGGCATCAGGTAGCCGATCGGGTATACCAGCGTGAAACCGGCGATGCCGTACGCACCCGAGGCCAGCGCGGTCGTCGCGATCAGCGGGACGAAGCCGAACACCCGGTAGAAGTCGACCTGGGCGGCTTCGGCGTACTGCCCCTTGGCGATCAGGAAGCTCGTCGCCTCACCGCCGCCGAACACATGCATCTGGGCGAGGACGCAGACCCCGGCGCCGAGGACCATGAACAGCGGCAGGTAGCGCCGCAGTCGGGCCGCGCTGGCGCTGAAGAGCGACGCCATCGGATCGTCCGCCGGCACCTCCTCGACCACCCCGGCCGCCCGGTCCGCCCGGCGCTGCCGGAGGTCCTTGGCGACCGCGAGGCCGATGAGCATCAGCACGCCGACGGCCATGGCCAGCGCCCCGGCGAACATGTTCGGCCAGAGCTTCATCGTCAGGACGACGAGGGCCACCTCGATCACGCCCGCCACGGCGCCCCGCAGCCGGCCGAACTGCTTGGTGATGGCGAGGACCGGGAACAGCGTGAAGAGGAAGAGGATCGGCGTGGACATCTGCTGCATCGCGGTCAGGAAGTCGACCGGCAGGTCGTGCGCGATGTCGTTGGCGCCGTTCAGACCGAAGACGACCACCGATCCCCAGGCCCCGCCGAGGATCGGCGCGAGCCACTTCTTCGGGGACAGCAGGCCGAGGATGTCGGTGGGGAGGAAGAGCAGCCAGGGGTTGAGGACCCCGGTGGACAGGGCCATCGGGGCACCGAGGCCGAAGATGAACCCGGCGGAGAGACCGAAGGACACGGCGGTGGTCGCGCTACGGGTGGTGCGTCCCTGGATGAAGTCCAGCAGGAAGGGGCGGACCCCGTCGTTGAAGACGGCCAGGGCCATGTGCGCGATGAAGGCGGTCAGCGCACAGAGGGCTATGACGGTCAGCTGCTGGGCGAGCGTGAAGTCGAAGCCGCTGCCTGCGGCGAGGATGGTGCTCACGAGTCACTCCTTGGTGCCCGGTACGGCGATCCGGCGCCGGGTCAGCCGCGGTCCGCGATGGCGCGGGCCATGAGGGGGGCGATGGTGTCGATCTGGTCCATCGAGAAGCCGAAGACCTTCTTGCCGTCGGCGAGCAGGGCGTCGATCTCCGCGGCGTCCGGGACACCGCGGCCGAAGGTGTGGCAGACGGCGCTGCCCATGAGGCCGACGAGGACCCCCAGAGAGGCGCCGGCACCGGTGTGGCAGGTGCCGAGGTAGTAGTCGGCCTGGCCCGCACGGAACTTCATCGCGGCATCGATGTCGCTGGAGGCGGCGACGTCGAGCGAGTCGATCCCGAGGGCGTCGATGGCCCGGGTGACCTCGACCTTGCCGACTCCGCCGGTGAGGATCTTCGTCATTGCTGTCCTTCTCTCTGTGCTGTGCGGTGCGGTGAGTTGCTGGGCCCGGGGGCGCGGGGGCCGTGGGGTCAGGTGCCGGGTGCGGCTGACGACGACTGCTGGATCAGGACGGCCAGATGCATGCCGAGGAAGTTGATCTCCGACTCGGGAAGTACCGGTCCGAGCGTCCGTTCGGCCCGCTCGGAGATCGCCCGCGCCCGTGCTACGGCCTCGGGGTGGGCGGCCAGCTCGGCTGCGACCTGCTCGTCGGTGGAGAACTCCTGGATCGGCTCCCCGCGGAGGAGACGGCCGAGCGCCATCGTGAGATGGCTGGTGAGCATGCCCGCCGTGGCCTCGGTGACGGTGTTGCCCTCGTCCTCCAGCGCGGTCAGCTCGGCGGCCACGAAGTCGATGACCTCAGGTGTGGCCTGGCCGCCCTCACGGAAGAGCCGAAGCCGTAGAGCGAGCTGTTCGTCCATGGTGATCCTCCTAATAAACAATAACCAGGATTTTGTATTTTCAGGCCGTGCGACGCTCCCGCCGGTGCGGGCCGCTTGCCGGGCGTGGATCCCGTATCGGCCCTCCGGTCAGTACGAGGGCGTGCGTTCGCCCCGCAGCACCTCGCTCTGCATCCGCGTCACCACCGAAAGGTCGAGCGCCTCGCGCACCGCGTCGAGAGCCTTCGCGCCGTCCTTCCGGCCGATCACCGCCGCGCTGGAGTTCCGCAGGGCCAGCTCGCGGGTGACCTCGTCCCCCAGCGGGAGGACGTCGACCCCGATGCCCAGCCGCTCGCGCGCCTCGTCCAGGTTCCATACGGTCGCGTCCACCTCGTGACGGGCGAAGAGGTCGTGCAACTGCATGTACGAGACCTCCCGCCACTCGATGTCGCGCCGCCCGGCGAACACGCGCTCCACCAGCATGCGCAGGTCTTCCGACGTGTGGTCGACCGCCACCCGCAGCCCCGCTGCCTCCAGGTCGACGCCGTGCCGCACCAGCATCCCGTGCGCGCCGACGTAGGTGGCGGGACCGAGGTCGGCCACCAGCTCCACCGGATGCTCGGCGATCAGCTGGTCCGCGGCGAACCGCGACAGCACCACCAGATCCACCTTCCCTTCCAGCAGTGCCGCTGTCCGGGCTCCGGCGCCGCGCATGAAGGTGACGGCGAACGGTGCCCCGGCCTGCTCGAACGCTCCGCGCAGGCCGGTGGCCAGCCCCTCGTAGCGGCGGGAGTACGGCAGCGGCATCGCCGCGAGCAGCGTGCCGAGTCCGGACAGCCGCCACAGGACCGCCCGGTCCGAGCGCACGAGGAACGTGCCCAGGTGGCCCCGGGCGGTGGTGGTGATCGCTCCCGACTCCTCCAGCAGCTGGAGCGCGGCCTGGACGGTGCCGTTGCCGCATCCCAGCTCCTCCGCGAAGTCCCGTACGCGGGGCAGGCGGGTGTCCGGCTCGCGGTTGAGCAGAAGGACGGCCAGCTGCCGGGCGGCCAGGCCGTTGCGGGTGAGGAAGCGGGAGTCGAAGTCGTCCACGCCTCGAACAGTAAACAGGATTCTGGATACTGACAAGGGTCCTGCGGAACCGGGAGCCCGGCGTCCTTGCGTACGGCGTGGCGCCCGCCCCCTTTCGGGCCGGGCGCCCTCGTTTACGGACTCATCGGCGGGTCCGACGACGGCTGCTCGCCCGGCACCCTTGTCTCCTATGCTGTCGCCGCGCTCGCCCCCCGTTTCGCGCCGCGGGGGACAACCCGGCCGGAGTCGACCAGCAGCCCGCTGGTCGACTCCGACGCCTTCGGCCAGCCCGGCGCTCTTCGCCCGTGCGCCGAGCCGCAGGAGCCGAAGAATGGATACGAGCAGCAGCGGCTTTGTCTGCGACGGCCGTCCGTGACACCTCTCATCGCGAACATCTACGTGCAATCCCCGGTGGGGCAGCGGGTCCTTCGGCACCGGCCGGCCATGGCGTGATCGGATTAGCCCGACCATCATGTGGAGATCCTGCAAAGTCCGCTGGTAACTTGAGAGCCGCGATCCGTGAGGTCGGGGAAGTCAGGGTTTGCGACCGCCATACGGTAGTTGGGTCAAGCCCTCATACGTCTGTACTGCCTGCCTGCGTGCATAGGAGTACGGGGAGAGGGCCGATCGTGAGCCAGGCAGGGCAGGGAGCGCACGCTCAGGGAGGCGAGGGAGAGCCCTCCGAAGCGAGTCCCTCGGCACACAGACCGGCACCCGGACAGCGGCTCATGCTCGACGAGACGATGCAACTCCGCGTAACCGGAGGTGGCATACCCACCACCCCCCCTGAAGAGCCGTCCATATCCGGCTGGGGGCGGCGTGAGATACCCGGCGATATAGCCGACACACCTTCCGCTCCGGGGAAAATCGCACGGACCGCACCGACCGGCGACTCCCCAGCGTCCACCTCCGGATCCCGCGTGTCTCGCCGCGCCGACGCCAAGCCCGCCGTGTTCGGCCAGCCGGTTACCCGGCACCGGCGCAAGCCGCCCAAGCCGCCGCCCGCCGCCCGCCTCGCTGCCACGGTCGCCTCCACCACCGGTGCCCTCGTGGCCGTACTCGGCCCGCGGCTTCGCCGAGTGCGGCCGCAGTATCCCCGGCCCGGACTCACTGGCTGGAAGCGCTGGGTGCCCACCTGGCGGCAAACCGGGGGCTCGGTCCTCGCCTCGTTCGGGCTGAGCGTCCTGACCTTGACGGTCGCCTACGCCGTCACCGACATTCCGGACGACCTCAACTCCTTCGCCACCCAGCAGGACACCGTCTACTTCTGGGCCGACGGCACTCCCATGGCCCGCGCTGGCTGGGTGCAACGGCAGGAGATGGAGCTAGACAACGTGCCCGAGGACGTGCGTTGGGCAGTGCTCGCCGCCGAGAACGAGAGCTTCTACAGTGACCCCGGCATCTCGGCCAAGGGTCTCACCCGCGCTCTCCTGCGAACTGTCGGACAGGGCAGCACCGAGGGCGGCTCGACTATCACCCAGCAGTACGTCAAGAACGCCTACCTGAGCCAGGAAAGGACCTACAGCCGAAAGTTCACCGAGGGCATCATGGCTCTCAAGCTCGACAACAAGATGAGCAAGGACGAGATCCTGGAGGGATACCTCAACACCAGTTGGTTCGGCCGCGGCACCTATGGCATCCAGCGTGCAGCCCAGGCGTACTACGGCAAGGACGTAAGCGAACTCAACGCCAGCGAGGGCGCCTTCCTCGCCACCCTCCTCAAGGGCGCCGGACTGTACGATCCGACGCTCGGCCCGGCCAACCGTGCCCGCGCGGAAGAGCGGTGGCGGTGGACGCTCGACCGGATGGTGAAGATCGGCAGGATGTCGCCGGAGGAGCGCGCCGGCTACCGGACCTTCCCGAAGGTGTTGGAAAGCAACCCGCTCTACAGCACCGGCGAGCAGAGCGACTACCTGGTGGAACTCGCTACCCGGTACGCCAAGAAGAGGGCCCGCATCTCCGACAAGGACTTCGACCGCGGGGGCTACCAGATCTACACGACGTTCGACAAGCAGCGCGTGGACCAGCTCACCCGGGCCGTCAGCAGCGCCCGCAAAAAGGCCCGTGAGGACAACCCGAAGGCGGCGAAACACGTCCACTACGGCGCCGCCTCCATCGCTGTCGACGGGCGGATCCTGGCCATCCACGGCGGCCCCGACCACCGCAAGCAGGGCTACAACGAGTCCAACGCGACCACCGTGCCCGCTGGCTCGGCGTTCCAGCCGTTCGTCTACGCTGCCGCTCTGGAGCACGGCGTGCGCAAGCGCAGGGACAGCGCCCCCGAGCCGGTGACGGGCGCGACGGTGTACGACGGCGAGGACGAGGTGCCGGTCACCACGCCGGAAGGGCCCTACTGGGACCGCAGCGGTCGCAAGGTCGCCGCGAAGAACGATGGCGGGCGATCCTACGGGCGGATCACTCTGCACCGGGCCCTCGCGTCATCCGTCAACACCACCTTCATGCAGCTCGGTATGGACACCGGACTGGACAAGGTCCGCGACACCGCCCGGGCCGCCGGACTGCTGACCTCCAGCCTCGGCGCCCAGGTGCCCGCACTGGCCGCCGGAAGCTCTAGACCCAGCGCCATCCGTATGGCAAGCGGCTACACCACCTTCGCCGCCGAGGGCCGGCACACCGAGCCGTACGCCATCCTCAAGGTCACCCGCAACGGCCACGAGGTCCCCACGGACGTCCCGGTCGCGCGCGCGGCCGTGGACGCCGACACCGCCGCTGAGGTGCAGTCCGCCCTGACGGACGCCTTCCGCACCGCCTACCCGGAGACCGCCGCAAAGGCGGACGGCGAGGTCGCGGGAAAGAGGGGCACCACCGAGGACGACACCGCCGCCTGGTATGTCGGCACGGAGAAGAAGGTGTCCACCGCAGTCGTCGTCTACCGCATCGACCTGGCCAAGAGCTTGGAGCCCCTACCGTTGGAGGGACTGGGCGGCACGATCAGCGACAGCGTTCCTTACGGCATCTGGTCGGAAGCCCTGAGCCCGCTCGGCTGACCACCGGCACGACCGACACCGTCCACTTCCGCGCCTCCCACAGGCTGAGGCCGCCAAGAGATTGAGCCGTTCATGAACAAGCCGTCGGGCCGACGCCGCAAGGACCCCGCGCCCCGCCGCCCCCCCGCCCGCCCTCGGATGCTCGCCCTGGCGGTACTCGTCGTCGTCGCCTCAACCCTCGGCGGCTACCTGGTCCTGTCCGGCACCGACGACACGGCCCCGACCGCGTCCGCGACGAACCGCTCGCCGCGCCAACCGCTGTCCGGGGATTCGGGGAAACCGGCTTGGGACGGCAAGGTCAAAGTGATCGGCGACGGCTCGACCTCCTACACAGGCCCGCAGAAGGGGCAGCTCAAGCCCCGGCCCCTCAAACCCGGCGAGAAACCACCGCAGTTCGTAGTGTTCTCCTGGGACGGCGCCCTTCAAGGCGATGACGGACTGTTCGCGCACTACCGGGAGATGGCCAACCGGCACAACGCCCGCATGACCTTCTTCCTCACCGGCATCTACCTACTGCCGAAGGGCAAGAGGGACCTGTATGACCCGCCGCAGCACCCCCGGGGCAGCGCGGCCATTAGCTTCCCCACCGACGAGCACGTCTACACCACACTGGAGCAGCTGAGCGGGGCCTGGAAGGACGGCAACGAGATCGGCACCCACTTCAACGGGCACTTCTGCGGCCCGAAGGGCGGCGGCGACTGGACCGTGCCCGAATGGAAAAGTGAGATCGACCAGTTCTACGACTTCGTCGAGAAGTGGAAGACGAACACCGGAAGGACCGATCTTGAACCGCTGCCGTTCGACATACGCCGCGAGGTCGTCGGCGGCCGCGCGCCCTGCCTCGAAGGCCAGGCGAACCTCCTCAAGGCCGCCAAGACCTACGACTGGCGCTACGACGCCAGCTCCGCCGGTGACTTCCAAATATGGCCTCAGAAGAAGAACGGCATATGGGACTTTCCGCTCCAGATGCTTCCGTATGAGGGAGGCAAGTATCAAGGCTTGTCCATGGACTTCAACTTCCTCTACAACCAGTCCGAGGGCAAAACCGACGGCGATCCGGCCATGCACCCGAAGTGGCAGCAGGAGACCCTGAACACCTACATAGCCGGGTTCAACCGCGTCTACTACGGCAGTCGCGCACCTCTGTTCATCGGCAACCACTTTGAGGAGTGGAACGGCGGCATCTACATGAAGGCCGTCGACCAGATGATAGAGAAGGTGTGCACTAAGAAGGACGTCCATTGCGTTTCCTTCAAGGAACTTGCCGACTGGATGGACGTCCAGAAGCCCGCCACACTGGAGCGGCTCCGCAGCCTCGACCCCGCCCAATCTCCGGACTGGTCCACCGTCGTGAAGTGACAGCCCAACGGCCTTTGCTCCCGGGCCGGTCATGGCATGAACGGCACCGGGCCAAGCTGGTGTGCCGGGGTGGCCCTGATGATTCCGTATCCTGCCATGCTCGACGTCTTGCACGAGCTGGTTGAGCATGTTTCCTGGCTGCTTCACGAGCACCGCCGAGCTCGCAACACCCGCTGGCGCAAGCTCGGCTGCTTCAAGCAGGCACTCCTCACGCTGGGCCATCTGCGGAAGAACGAGACGTTCTCGCAGCTCGGAACCGGTTTCGGAATATCCCAGGCCATCGCCTGGCGGTACGTCGACGAA
Organism: Streptomyces parvus; assembly: GCF_032121415.1. NCBI lineage: Bacteria > Bacillati > Actinomycetota > Actinomycetes > Kitasatosporales > Streptomycetaceae > Streptomyces > Streptomyces parvus. Next base: position 6,928,010 of record NZ_CP135079.1, read on the forward strand.
ACGCTGGACGTCCTGGCCTACTGGGCGCCCGGCCTGCGTGAAGCCCTCACCGGCCTCGGTGAAGGCGACCACGTCATCGTTGACGGCACCTTGACCCCCATCGACCGGATCGCCGCGGACGAGCCGTACTGCTCGACGAAGCACCGCAAGCACGGAATGAACGTGCAGGTCATCGCCCGGTCCGAGGTCACACCTCTGTGGTTCTCCCGCGACACCGGACCGCACCCATGATCTGACTCCGGCCAGGGCTCACGGCATCGTGCAGGCGCCTTACCAGAGAGATCCTCATCCTTGCGGACCGTGCCCAGGGCGCCGGCGCAACGGTCCGCACTCGGTACCAGAACCACCGCGAACAGCCCGAGCACTACCCGCAGTTCAACCGAGACCACGCGCGCCTGAGAGCACCGGGAGAACGGGCCGTCGCACAGTTGAAGTCCTGGCGAATCCTCCGACGAGCCCGATGCTCCACCGCCGCATCGGCACCATCGTCCAAGCCGTCCACACCCTCTACTGGCGCATCGAGCTCGACCCCGCCGCGCCCCGGAACTCTCCTCCGGGGCGCGGCGGCATGAGCGGCCGCGCTGCTGGAAGGCCATGCGAAATCGGCCTGACGCAGCAGTTTCAGCCGTCTTTCCTTCATGAGGCAGTCGCGGTCGCGGCGCTGCTCAAGGATGACGTGGTGAGTCTGTCGAAGCTCTTTCGCTCGCTGCGTACCGTCTTGGCTGTCGCCGCTGTCGCCGCTGTCGCCGCTGTCGCCTGCCTCGCACTGGCGGGCTGCACCCAGTCCCCGGCGAAGCATGACGAACGGCTCACCAAGGCCGCAGGTGTCGCCCGGGTCACGATCGTGTGCTCGAAGGACTTGTGGAACGAGACGAAGCCGGACGGCGTGAACGTCAGCAACGGCCCCGAGAACACGGCGAAGGCGACGGTGTCCGCGGTCTCCACCGGCCCGTGCGCCAACCGAGGCTCGTGGAGGTGACGATGACCGGCACGAACCTCGTGGCCTACCTCAAGGAGCTGGACGCCAACGCTCACCCGTCCTCATGGAACGGCATCCCGGACAACGCGATCGACTCGAACTGAGCGTCGTCGGAGGCTTCGGCCGTCACTTTGGGCGGAAAGAACGATCACGGACAGAGGGAACACGTCCCCGTACGCCTCGCTGAACACCGCGCTCTGGTTGCCGTAGTACTGAAGCCGACCGCGAGAACGTGCAGAGGCATGCCTCTCAGGGCTGTCCCGCGGGCTCTGCTGCCCAGCTGAGACAGCGCGGCAGGGCCCTGGAACGTCGCCTGTGGCAGCAGGTCCATCAGGAGCTGGCGAGGTGCGCAACCAGGAGCTGAGGGGGCAACCAGTTCGCCTGGGCGGAGGCCGGCGAGGATTACCTGATCCAGTCGGTCAACACCGCGAAAGACGGCGGGGCCCAGCTGTTCACCCACAACTACGCCAAGCCCGGCGACCGGGTCGGTCCGCACGCCTCGTACCACTTCGCTTAGCTGGTGCTGGCCAGCGACTCTGGAGAACGAGACAGCCTCCCGAACCGGGATCCCGGCGGGCTCGACGCTGATCTTCGTCGAGGACCCGCTCACCGTCGTGGGTGGGCCCACCGTGGCTGGGTCCGGCCCGACGCTCGGCCTAAACGCGATGTTCCCGGGGTACCTCGTCCCGTTCTGCGACAGCCGCTGGGCTGGTGGCTGGGACCGGGCATAGGCCCTGAGGCCCTTGTCCGCCCGGCGGCCGACAGCTGATCCTTGCACTCCTGCCCCGACGGGGCGCGGAGGCCGGGTACCCGGGAACGTGGACGGAGTCGTACATGAGCGGGATGAAGAGAGTTCTGCGCCGCACGGCGGTAGGGGCGAGCGCGCTGCTCACGGCGGTGGGTATCACCATGACGGGGGCGTCCCCGGCCGCGGCGGTGGACTACTACTACGAGCTGCCGTACCCGGCGGGGGAGGCCTACACGGTGACCCAGGGGCCGGAGGGCACGTACTCCCACACCGGTCCCTACAACGAGTACGCGTGGGACTTCGGGCTCCCCGCCAACTACGAGGTGTCCGCCGCCCAGGCAGGCACCATCGTCTTCTCGAACTGGTCGCCGTACTGGCAGAACGGCATCGAGGTGCTCATCCGGCACTCGAACGGCCAGTGCACCCACTACGCGCACCTGAACCGGTCGTTCTACGAGCCGGGCGACTGGGTTCCGCAGGGCCGGATCGTCGGCTGGTCGGGCAGCACGGGCGCCTCCACGGGCCCGCATCTGCACTTCCAGGTCATCGACTGCAACAGCCGCGTGGGCCTGCCCGCCACCATCCAGGGCTGGACGCCCTACACCGGGACGCGCCCCGTCAGCGTGAACCACTACGCCTGACTGGACCGGACCCGCACGGGTGGTGCCCCCGGCACCACCCGCATGCCCGGTCCCCGGACCCGGTAGATGCACCTGTCGTCGCCCCACAATGACGCGTCCGCCACGGTGTAGGGACCCCGTGCGTCCGTGCCGCTCTCCACGATGTCCATGTCCACTCGGATCAGCCGGTTGGCCGGGATGATCTGGCCGCGGCACGTCCAGGTCGCCTCGCGGCCCGGCAGCACCGGTTGGAACCCGGGGTCGACGAGCCCGTCGGCCGCGCCCTGCTCCAGCAGGTGGTACTGGAGCAGTTGGCACATGGCCTCGATCCCCAACGAGCCCGGCTGCACGGGGTCCTGGAAGAAGTGGGCCCGGAAGAACAAGGCGTCCGGACGGACGTCCTTCGGGCGCGGGCAAGGGACTGGCCTACCTGCACGTCGCCCTCGCCAACCCAAAGCAGCCGCTCTTCGCCCGCCTGCGTGAACTCTGGACCGGCACTCTGATCGCCAACCCGGTCCTGCCCGCCGACCAGATCCCCGCCGACGGTGGACGCGAAGCAGCCGAACGCCTCCTGGGCGCAGGCGTCGACCTCATCGCACTGGGCCGCCCGTTCCTCGCCAACCCCGACCTCGTCCAGCGCATCCGCACCGGAGCCCCGATCAACACCGTCCACGCCAAGTACGCGATGTACACCGGCGGACCCACCGGCTACACCGACTACCGCACCATGCACACCCACGACTGACTTGGGTCTGGTCGGCGAACGCCAAGGACGAAGAACCGCTCCAGCCCCGGGCGTGCGGGCACCCCGGTGGAGCCATGCGAACCGATGTGTCCTACCTCAGCAGCCGACCGGAGATCGGCTCCGACCGGATCGGCGCCCTGGGCATCTGCGCCTCCGGCGGCTACGTCATTCCCGCCGCGGTCACCGACCACCGCATCCGCGCGGTCGCGACGGCCGGCGCCGTCGACCTCGGACTGTACTTCCGGGTCGGCCCCGACGGCACCCAGGACCCCGCCGCCCTCCAGGCGCTGCTCGACGCGGCGGCCGCGGCACGCACCACCGAGGCGGCCGGCGAGCCGCTCCCGACGATGTCCGTGCGCCCGACTGAGGAAGAGGCACGCGCCGGCGGCCGCTACTCCTACGAAGCCTGGGAGTACTACAGCACCGACCGCGGCCGGCACCCGCGCCAGGCCGACGAGTTCACCTTCTCCAGCGTCGACAAGATCATGAACTTCGACGCCTTCCACCTCATCGGTCTGCTCGCCCCGCGACCGCTCCTGATGGTCGCCGGCAACGAAGCGGCCACCGCCTGGATGTCCGAGGAAGCGGTCAAGAAGGCCAACGAGCCCAAGCGGCAGCACTGGATCGAAGGAGCCAGTCACGTCGACCTCTACGACCGCTACGTACCCCAGGTCACCACCGAACTCCTCCCGTTCTTCACCCAGAACCTCGCGGCGCAGACCGCGCACGCGACGGTCTGAACACCGCTCGAGTTGCAGTTCGGGACCAACCACCTGGGCCACTTCGCCCTGACGAACCTGCTCCTCCCGCGCATCAGGGAGCGGGTGGTCACGGTGGCCTCACTCGGGCACCGGATCGGCTCAATGGACTTCTCCGACCTTCAGTGGGAGCGCAGGCCGTACCGGCCCAACGCCGCCTATACGCAGTCCAAGCTGGCCAACCTCCTGTTCGCCGCCGAACTCCAGCGCAGACTCACCCGCGCGGGACCACCCGTCATCTCGACGGCCGCGCACCCCGGCATCTCCTCGACGAACCTGATGCGACCGGAGAAGAAGCCCTCCCTCGGATGCCGCGTCGAGAAGGTCCTCGTCGGGCTCGTCGCCCACAGCGCCGAGGAGGGGGCCCTGCCCACGCTGTACGCCGCCACCGCGAACCTTCCCGGCGACAGCTACGTCGGCCCCGACCGGCTGTGGGGCATGCGCGGCGCGCCGACGCTGGTCGGACGGGCCCGCCGAGCACGTGACGGCACGGCGGCACGGCGGCTGTGGGAGGTGTCGGAGGAACTGACCGGCACGCGCTTCCCCCTCGATGCGCCCGCGCCCTCTGCCTCGTGAAGCTGGGCGAGGAAGTCCTCGGAATCCCTGTGGGACCAGCGCCGCAGGTCGTCGAGTGTGGTCACGCCGACGCGCGCGGCGGCGACCTGTTCGGGTGTCCTGTCGATGTACGCCGCCCGCCATCGACCCGGGTATGCGCGGCAGGATCGGGAACCGGCCGCGACAGCGAGCGCGGCAGCACGCTCTACCGCAGCCTCAGAGCCTTCTCCCGCAACACAGGACTGTGCTTCGGGAACCGGATCAGTGAGGCTTAGGAGCGGTTGTACCTGGAAACGACTACTCCCGAGCGATCGCCGCTTCGGTGGTCGGCCGACGCAGGGAGAGACCTTACGTGGACGCGCCCTTATATCTGAGACCCAGGGTGGAGCCGCCGCTCGCCGGACTACTGACGGACCGGCACTTCCTGCACTCGCTCGTCGACGCGCTGGGTTCGCCGCTCAACGTGCTGCTCCCCGAGGCCGTGGCCGAGAACGCCGCCCGCTTCCGCACCGTCTACGACCGCCACCATCTCACCGGACGCGTGTACTTCGCACACAAGGCGAATCGTTCCAGCGCCCTACTGCGGCGACTGGCGGCGGAGGACCCGGCCGCCGTCGGCGTCGACGTCGCATCCGTGGCGGAGCTGAGGCACGCACTGGGTTGCGGGTTCACCGGCGACCGCATCATGGCCACCGGTCCCAAGGACGCCGCGTTCCTCTGGCTGGCCGCCCGAGTCGGAGCGACCGTCAATCTGGACTCGCCCGGCGAACTGGAACGGCTCTCCGGCCTGGTGCGCGCGCACGGGTTCGGCCGGGTCGCCGTGCTGGTACGCCTGTCGGGGTTCGAGCACGCCTCCGGCCGCGAGGGAGCGGGCACCCGACTGCTCTCCCGGCGCAGCCGGTTCGGCACTCCGGTACAGGGCGCGGAGGCGCTGCTGTCGGCGCTCGAACGCAACGCGGAGACGGTGGAGTTCGTCGGCGCCGCCTATCACCTCGACACCACCGGCTTGGAGGAGAAGGCGCGGGCGTTGGAGCAGTGCGTGCTGTTCATGGACGAATGCCGGGCGCGGGGGCTCTCACCGCGCGCTCTGGACATCGGGGGTGGATTCGGCGTCGGCTACGTCGCCGAGGCGGAGGAGTGGGAGCGGTGGACCACCGCGCTGACCGAAGCGGTGCTCGGTGTCCGCCCGCCGTTGACCTGGCGCGGTCACGGATACGGGCTGCGCAACGAGGGCGGTACGGTGCGCGGCGCCGCCGCGCTGTACCCCGCGCACCGCCCCACCGCGGGCCCCGGCTACCTCGACGAGCTGCTCTCCCTGCCCGCGCCGGTGCTGGGCCGCCATACCGCCACCCTCCTGCTGGAGCACCTTCACGACCTGCACATCGAACCGGGGCGCTCTCTCGTCGACCAGTGCGGACTGTCGCTCGCCCGCGTGCTGGACGTACGCCCCGCGGACCCGGACTCCGGGCAGTACCTGGTGCACCTCGCCATGAACGCGGGTGACATGAGCCTGGAGGAGCACGGCGTCCTGGTGGACCCCGTCCTGCTGCCGCGGGGTGGGACCACCGCGGCCGTTGACGGGGAGGCTGTCGGTGTCTACCTCACGGGCAACCTCTGCCTGGAAGGTGATCTCCTCACGCGCCGTCTGGTCCACCTGCCGCGGCTGCCGGTGGCGGGGGACCTGCTGGCTTTCGTCAACACCGCCGGGTACGCCATGGACTTCCACGCCCACCGTGCGCAGCGGCAGCCGGTCGCGCGGACGGTCGCGGTGGAGCGGCGGGGCGAATCCTGGAACTGGTGCCCGGACGAGGACTACTGGCCGATCACACCCGTGGGGGAGCAGCCGGATGAGGTATGACAGCATCACCGAGGCCATAGGCAACACGCCTCTGGTGCGCATAGATCCCGCCGTGCACGGACTGCGCAACATCGACCTCTACGCCAAGCTGGAGATGCTCAACCCGTTCGGTTCCGTCAAGGACCGGCCCGCGTGGCACATGGCCCGGCCCCACCTGGAGGCTGCCACCGACGCCGAAGGAACGGTGGTGGAGCTTTCCAGCGGCAACACCGCCAAGGCGCTGGCCCTGCTGGCGGGTATGCACGGTGTGAGGTTCAAGAGCGTCACCAACCGCATGCGCGTACCCGAGATCAAGGAACTCCTGCTGCTCATCGGCGCCGAGATCGAGGAACTTCCCGGGCGCAGCGAGTGCCTCGATCCGACCGACACGGACGACCCGCTGACGCACTTCCACCGGGCGCTCTCCGATCCGGGGAGCACGTATCTGCACACCGACCAGTACTTCAACCCCCGCAACGTCGAGGCCCACGCGGAGGGTACCGGTCCCGAGATCGTGAAGGATCTGGACGGCCGGGCGCCGGACTGGTTCATCGCCTGTGTGGGTACGGCCGGTTCGTCGACCGGTGTGGCCAGGGTCCTGCGCGAACACGACCCGCGCGTGCGGGTCCTCGGCCTGGTAGCCCACAAATCGGACTTCATACCAGGCATCCGCACCATCGACGAGGTCCACCAGGTCGGTCTGTTCGACCCGGCGACGTACGACACCATCGAGTCGGTCACCTCTGACGAGGCCATCGACGGAATGATCACCCTGATCCGCCGCTGCGGACTGCTGAGCGGACCGACCGGCGGCGCCGCCTACCAAGGGGCGGTTCGTCAACTGCGCTACGCAGACGAGGAGCTGGACGGGACGGGGCAGCGTCGTACAGCGGTGTTCATCGTGTGCGACCGGGCCGAGAGCTATCTCAGCTATGTGCGTCAGCGGCGCCCGGAACTCCTGGGCCGAACGGGCCGCGGGCGGTCCGCGGTGGCCGTCACCGGCGCCGAGGCCCGTGCGGAGGCTCGCGTCATCGGGGTGGACGACGCCCGGCGCTGGTCTGCCGAGGGCGATCCTCGTCCCCTCGTCGTCGACCTGCGCAGCCCGCACGCCTACGCCGCCCTGCACATCGAGGGCTCGGTCAACATCGTCGACGAGGTGTTCGAGGACCTGCTCCGTGGCGGGCTTCCCTTCAGCAAGCGCACTCCCGTACTGCTTGCCTGTCCCGTCGGCGAGAAGTCACTGCGTTACGCTGCCGCACTGTCCCGGATGGGCCACCCGGACGTCCGCAGTCTGGCCGGCGGGATCGTCGCCTGGCGGGACGCGGGCGCACCGCTGGTGCGCGAATGAGCCCGGCGGACCCGCTACCTTCCCCAGAGCCTGAGAACCCGCTCTGGCAGCAGGAAGCGAGGGAACAGTTCCCCATCATCACGGCACACCCGGAGCTGGCATACCTCGACAGTGCTGCCACGTCCCAGAAGCCACGTGCCGTGCTGGAGGCCGTTCAGACCTACCTCACGACGTCGAACGCCAACGCGGGCCGCGGCACCTACCCCTGGGCCAACCGGACGACGGAACTGGTGGAGTCGACCCGCGAGCGGGTCAAGGAGTTCCTCCATGACCCCGAACCGGGCCGCACCGGTGTCCACTTCACCAATGGCACCAGCGAGGGCCTGCGTACCGTCGCCCGGGACTGGCTCGTGCCGTACCTCAGCGACGGGGACGAGATCCTCGTGCCGTACGCCGACCACCGGGCCAATCTGGACCCCTGGCTCGAGGCCCGGCGGCTGCTGGCCGAGCGCGGCGTCCAGGTCCGCGTGCAGGCGCTGCCGTACCAAGCGGGCTCCGGAGACTACGACCAGCTGGCCCTGCACCGGGCCGTGGGCCCGCGAACCCGCTTCGTGGCCGCCACCCACGTCCACCACGTCTACGGCGGCGACATGAACGTGCACCGTATCCGTGAAGCGGTCGGCCCGGACGTGGCCATCTGCCTGGACGCGGCGCAGAGCGTCGGCCACCTGCCCGTCCACCTCGACGACCCGTCCCTCGACGTGGACTTCGTGGTCTTCTCCGGGCACAAGGCGATGGCGCTGCCCGGCTCAGGGGCGGTCTGGGCGCGCAATACGCGAGGGCCGGCGTTCCGGCCGGAGGGCTGGCAGGGCACGCCCAACACGACCGGCATCGTCTCGCTGCGGGCCGCCCTGGACTGGCTCGACACGATCGGACCGGAGCGCGTCGCGCACTGGACGACGACGCTCACCACCCGGTTGACGGACCGGCTCGCGCGTCTGGGGCCGTACGAGATCGTCGGCTGCCAGGCGAGCCTGTCCACCGACTCCGCCTTGCCCGCCGAGCAGCGCCGACGCGGCATCGTCACCTTCCGGCACCGCGACATCCCCTCGGATGATCTCGGGTTCATTCTCTTCAGCCACGGCTTCATGGTGCGGGCCGACAACCTGTGCCAGGCCGGCTCCGACGCTCGGGACGCTTCGGTGCGCGTGAGTCTGCACGTGTACAACACGGTGGAGGAGATCGACCGGCTGCTGGCCGTCCTTGCGTCGTTGGCGTGAATGGCAATTGATAATCGTTACCATCTGTAGATTCGTCGGTGCTCCCGCACGGACGAGCGACAGACGAGGTGACGCAAGCTATGGGTGTGAGCATGGCGACGGCCAGGACCTGGGTCGAGCGCTGGGAACGTCAGCAGGAGCGGTACGCGGTGGACCGCGAGGAGCGATTCACCGTGATCGCCGATATCGTCGAGCACGTCGTCGTCGGCCGCGCCGACCCCCTGCTGCTGGACCTCGGGTGCGGCCCCGGCTCCCTGGCCGCCAGGCTCGCCGTCCGCTTCCCGCAGGCCGAGATCGTGGCCGCCGACATGGACCCCGTGCTGCTGGAACTGGGGCGCACCCACCATGCCGACGCCGCCCGTTACGTCGACACCGTCGTCGGAGCGGACGGCTGGACCGACGCGCTCCAGCTGGACCGCCCCTTGGACGCGGCCGTCTCGACGACCGCCCTGCACTACCTGGCCGAGCCGGTGCTGCTGCGCACCTACCGTGCCCTCGCGTCCCTGCTGCGCCCCGGCGGCGTCCTGGTCAACGGGGACCACTTCCCGCCGGCTGCGGCGGCCTGCTCGGAGCTCACCGCCCATGTGGGTCGTCGCAGGGCCGAGCGCTTGGGCGGCCACGCGTCCGAGGACTGGTGGTCCTGGTGGGACGCCGCGGCCCGGGACCCCGAACTGACCGACCTCCTCGATGAACGCCTGCGGCGCCATGCCCTCCATGGCGGCAGCGGCGGCGACGAGCAGGTCACGGTGGGCCGACACGCCGCACTGCTGCGTCGGGCCGGCTTCGCCCACGTCGCGCCGGTCTGGCAGTTCGGAGACAGCACCGTACTGGTGGCGGTCATGGGGACCACGGGCGGACTTTCCGCCCCTCTCGGAACCTGAGGTCCGCGGCGGAAGCGGATCGAGCGAGGCCGTTGCGGAGGGCGGAAGTTGCCGCGGCTCTCACAGGACCAGACTCATCAGGATCTCGTCGCGGTCGTCGCCGGGGGACACGCGCAGTGCGCCCGGCCATCTGCCGACCTCTGTCCAGCCCGCCTTGCGGTAGAACTCCTCCAGCCCCAGACCGGACCGTACAGCGAGCTGCAGTCGCTCCAGCCCCATCTCGTCGCGCGCGACACCCTGGGCGTGCCGCATCATCGCGGCGCCGACGCCCCTGCCACGGAAGCGCACGTGTGTCTGGACGTGGTTCAACACGCCGCAGTGCGCCGCGAGGGGATGCGCCTCGCGGCGCAGCAGCAGCCAGCCCGCGAGTGCACCGCCCACGGTCGCCACGAGGATTCTGCTGTGGTCGGGGGACAGTTCACGAGTGATTCTCTCGACCGCCGGGCGGAGCGCGGCCCGGGCCACCGGCGGAAGCGGGCAGCCCATCGGGACGACGGCCCCTCCTGCGTTGACGACCGCCGTCCAGCATGCGGCGAGGTTCCGCCGGACGGCTTCGGTGGCGTCATGGGGCCGACTGAGTTGTGTGATCACGGTGCTGGGTGCCGTCTCGGACGCTGTCACACCCGTCAGATTGCCAGCACCTTGCGGATCTCCGCCATGAGCTGCTGAGCCGGAGCGCGCACTGCCGGCCGGGCGCGAACCCCGCTCAGGCGTGCTGTTCCGCCGGAGTGTGCGCGGTTACGTCGACGCGGCAGCGGTCGCAGACGCCGGAGAGTTCCACGGTGTGTTCCACCTCGGTGAATCTCATGGTCTCAGCGACGCCGTCCGCCCACCGTTCCACGGGGTCGGCGTCGACCGCCGCGCTGAAGCCGCAGTTGCGGCAGACGAGGTAGTGGCGGTGCCCGTCGGTGGGCCGGGGACGGTAGAGACGTTCTCCGGTCCTGTCCCGCACCACGTCGACCTGTCCGGCGCGCTCCAGGACGTGCAGGGTCCGGTAGACCGTGGTCAGGCCGACGGTGATGCCCTCGGCTTCGAGAGTCTCGTGCAGCTCCTGTGCGGAGGTGAAGTCGGCTCGGTCGTACAGGGTGCTCAGGACAGCCATCCGCTGCCTCGTCGGTCGCCATGACGCCGGTGACTGCTTTGCCGGTGCGTCGCGCAGGACGCCCACCTCCCAGTAAGCGGGGCCAGTTGGCTGTGTGCCATGTCGGCCGGGTTTGCCTCGACGGCGGAACGACCTTGCGCGGAGCTGACGGTCCTGGGTGTGAGTGCACCCGTCGGCCGACTCGCTGAGCTTATTGAATATGGAAGTCATTATCTACTACTGTCTGCCTGTGTCGCATCGGCGGTCGCGGACGCGACTGCAGAGGAGGGGCTCTCATGACGTTGTCGGACCAGGCGCCAGGAGCCGGGAGGGTCGGCGCGGAGCGGGGTCGGTGCGTCGGCGCCGGGCAATGCGTGCTCGCCGCACCGGCCGTCTTCGACCAGGACGGGCACGACGGGCTGGTGGTCGTCCTCGCCGAGGTGCCGGCGGCGTCCCAGTCGGACGCTGTGCACGACGCCGTGTGGTCCTGCCCGTCCGGGGCTCTCACCTTCCGGTAGCGGGAAGCCGGGCCGCGCCGAGGGCGTGGCAGTCCGGCTGTGCATGCGTCCGTTCATATCTGGCCATCCGCCCGTGCGGGGGGTGGCACTTCACGTGCCGTGGATGTCTTCCCGGTGCTCGGTTCAGTCAGCAGAACGTCAAGGAGAAGCATGTCCAGACAGATCGATCGCCGCGCCTTCCTCCGCCGCGGTGCGGCGGCCGCCGCGGCTCTCGCGGTGGGACCCGGCCTGCTGACTGCGTGCTCCACCGACGAGCCCGGCGCCAACCCGAAGTCGGGATCGGGCTCTTCGGCTCGCTCGGGCGGCACCTTCCGGGCGGCTTTCGTCGGAGGCGGTGCCTCCGAGACGCTCGACTTCTTCAACGGCCCGTCAGCACTGGACCTGGTGCGCGCCCGCGCCTGGCATGGCACCCTGGGCAATCTGGATCCCAGGGGGCCCGACGGGGTGCGCTACGGAGTGCTCAAGGGCATCGACATCTCCGACGACCTGTCGACGTACACGCTGCACGTGCGACCCGGCGTCCGCTTCACGGACGGCTCCGAGCTCACCTCCGCCGACATCCTGCACTCGCTGAGCGCCCTCGCCGCCAAGAGCAAACTGCCTGTGTACCGGCTCGCCGCCGCCAACTTCGACCTCGCCCGCGCCAAGGCCGACGGGGGCCTGAAGGTCGTTCTGCCCACCCTGCGGCCCATCGCCGACGGCCGCATGATCCTGTGCCAGGGCAATTTCCTCGTCGTCAAGGACGGAACGAGGAAATTCGCCCAGGGCATGCCCAGTTGCGGTCCCTTCCGACTGACGGAGTTCACGGCCGGTCAGGGGTCGGCGTTCGAGCGCTACGACGACCACTACGGCCACGTTCCCCTTCTGGACGGTCTGGAACTGCGGTCGATCGCGGACTCGACCGCCAGGGCGGGCGCGCTCACCAGTGGTGAGATCGACTTCGCCCACGACCTCTCACCCGTCACCGCGCGCACGCTCGCGGACAACGCGAAGGTAGAGCCGGCCCCCACGAAGAGCCCTTACCTGGTCGGTCTGTCCTTCCAGATGAACATGAGCGCAAAGCCCTTCGACGACCCCCGGGTCAGGGAAGCGTTCAAGCTCGCGGTCGACCGGAAGACCATGGTCAGGACGGTCTTCTACGGCAACGCCGAGGTCGGAAACGACCTGCCCTCCATCGGATTCCCCGACTACGCCCAAGGCGTACCCCAGCGCGCCCACGACCCCGAGCGGGCCCGTGAACTGCTCAAGAAGGCCCGCGCCGACGGGATGAAGGTGACGCTGACCACCGGTCCCGAGACGCCGGGTATGGTGGAAATGGCCGCCCTCTTCGTCGAGGACCTGAAAAAGGTCGGCGTTCAGGCATCGGTCCGCGAACTGCCCGCGGGACAGCTCTACGCCGACTTCCCCGCCTACGCGGCACTGCCGCTGGCAGCTTCGTACCAGATGCCCGTTCCGGCGCTGTCGACCTACCAGATGAGCACGGCGGGCGGATCACCGTCGGCGTTCGGCTGGAAGGATTCGGAGACCGACGCCCTCGTGGCGAAGGCCCGCGCCGAGCGCGACCCGGCCCGGGCGAAGGAGCTGAGCACGCGGGCGCAGCGTACGCGCTGGACACAGGGCAACCAGGTGCTGCCGGTCTTCAAGCCGAACCTCAACGCCCAGGCCAAGGGCGTCGACGGAGTACGGGACGACCTCTTCGAACAGTTCCCCGGATTCTCCCGGGCGTCACTGGCGTGAGGCTGCTCGCCTTCGCCTTCCGTCGCCTGGCGGGGGCCGCCGTCCTCCTGGTGCTGCTGTCGGCCGTGGTCTTCGCGGCCACGACGGTCCTGCCGGGAGACGCCGTCAGCGCGGTCGCCGGCGTGGACGCCTCCGCGGCGCAACGCGCCGAAGTGCGTGCCGAACTCGGCCTGGACCGGCCCGTCACCGAGAGATACACGGACTGGGCGGCCGGTGCGGTCCGGGGCGACCTCGGGCGCGGCTTCGTCGGGGAGCGGTCGGTCACCGAGGTCATCGCCACCCGCCTGCCCAACAGTCTCCTCCTCGCCGCACTGACGCTCGCGGTCACCGCGCCGCTCGCCGTGCTGCTCGGCCTGTGGACCGGGTTGCGCGGCGGCGTCGCCGACCGTGTGGTTTCCACGTCCGCCCAGATCCTGGCCGCCGTACCCGAGTTCGTCATCGCCGCGCTGCTCGTCGCCGTACTGGCGGTATGGCTGGAGGCCCTCCCACGCGTCTCGGTCATCCCCCTGGGAGGTACGCCGCTCGACGTCCCGCACGCGCTGGTCCTGCCCGTGCTGACGCTCAGCGCGGTCGGCCTCGCGGTGGCCACCAGGCTGTTGCGGGTCTCCGTGGCGGACACCGCGGCCACGCCGCACTGCGAGGCGGCCCGACTCAACGGTGTTCGCGGCGTGCGGCTGGCGGTGCGCCACATCCTGCCCAACGCCGCGGGACCGGCCGTACAGGCGCTCACCCTCACCACGGGTGCGCTGGTCGGCTCGGCGGTGGTGGTGGAGAACGTCTTCGACTACCCGGGCATCGGCCGAGAGTTGCAACTGGCCGTCGCGGCGCGGGACGTACCGATGGTGCAGGGCATCGCCACCGCGCTGATCGCGGTCATGCTCGCGGTGCTCCTGCTGGGCGACCTGTGCACGCGTCTGCTGGGAGCAGGGGAGGGACACAGGCGATGACGACGGTCCTGACACCGCCGAGGAGGCGGATCCGCCCGGCGCGTCCGGGCACGCCGCAGTACCGGCGACCGCCGCTGCTCACCTGTGCCGGCACGCTGCTCCTGCTCCTGCTCGCCCTGCTGGGACCGCTGGCCGCGCCGTACAGCCCCACCGCCCAGCTCGCCGCGCCCTTCCAGCCGCCGGACGGCCAGTTCCTCCTCGGCACCGACGTGCTGGGCCGGGACGTGGCGAGCCGCGTGCTCGGCGGAGGCCGGTCCATCGTGCTGACCGCGCTGGCCGGGACGGCTGCGGCCGGAGCCATCGGGGTGGCCGTCGGCGTCCTGGCGGCCATGGTCTCCCGCAGGCTCGGCGACCTGCTGGTCCGCTGCGTGGACGCCCTCGCCGTCGTCCCCGCCCTCCTGGTCGTCCTGGTCCTGGCCGCCGGGTTCCCCGGCAGCGACGCGGCCCTCGTGGCGGCCGTTACCCTGGCCACCGCCCCCTTCTCCACCAGGATCCTGCGCGCTGCGGGGGACACGGTGCTCAGCAGCGGGTACGTCGAGGCGGCCCTGGCCCGCGGCGACACCCGGCGGGCCGTGCTCCGCCACGACGTGCTGCCCAACATCGCCGGACCGGCCCTCATGGACACCGCGCTGCGCCTGGTCGCGTCCCTGCACCTCACCGCCACCGCGGGCTTCCTCGGCCTCGGTCAGGGGGGAGCGGCGCCCGACTGGGGGCGCATGGTGAGCGAGAACGTCCCCGGGGCGACGCTGGCCGCCACGCCGTTCCTCGCACCGGCCCTGCTGCTCGTAGGGCTGTCCGTGTGTGTCGGGCTGCTGGCCGGACGGCTGGCGGAAGCGGTCGGACGGGGGATCGCGTGAAAGGGAACGGGACATTCGCGCGCCGGGTGCAGGAGGGTCTGCTCGCCGAGATCAGCGGGCTGACGGTCGGTCCGGTGTCCGGGGGCCCGCCTGTCCTGCACGACGCCTCCCTGTCGGTTGCGCCAGGGCAGGTGCTGGGGATCGTGGGCAGGTCGGGTTCCGGCAAGAGCAGCTTGGCCTACAGCCTGCTCGGACACGTCCGACCCGGCCTGGAGGTGCGGTCAGGAACTGCCCAGGTGGCCGGACTCGACCCTTTTACCCCTGCGGACGCCGGTCGGCTGCGGGGACGCGTGGTGTCGTTCCTGGGACAGGACCCGGCATCATCGCTCAACCCCGCGCTACAGATCGGCACGCAGATCGCGGAGGCGGTACGCCTGCGCTCGGCCGTGAAGCGTGCGAACGACGTTCGTGCGCGGGCTGAGGAACTGCTGCTTTCCGTGCGGCTGCCGGCCGACCGGGCGTTTCGGCGACGGATGCCGCGGCAGCTGTCGGGAGGGCAGGCCCAACGCGTCGGCCTCGCACTGGCCCTGGCTGGTACACCCCGCCTGCTGGTCCTCGACGAGCCCACCAGCGGTTTGGACACGGTCCTGGCCGACGCGATGCGCGGCCTGCTGGCCGAGGTCCTCTCCGAGGGTGACCGCGCCGCGTTGCTGGTCAGCCACGACCCGGCGTGGATCGCGTCCGTGGCGGACGAGGTGATCCGCCTGGAGGGAGGGCGGATCGTCACGGCAGGGCCGGTGAAGAGACCGGTGCCTGTTCTGACACAGACGAAAGCCCGCACCGGCTGGTCCGGTCCGCCGCGGCCGCAGGAAGTCACCACCGAGGGAGGGCTGCACGTGCGCGGGCTGAGTGCCGCCCACGGCCGCGTTGCCGTGCTGCACGACGTCTCCCTCACCGTCCCGGCAGGCTCCTGCACCGCCGTGGTGGGCCCCTCGGGTTCGGGGAAGACCACCCTCGCCCGCTGTCTCGCAGGGCTCCACCGGCCCGTACGAGGCAGTGCCGAGTGGCGGGAGGCCGGTGCGGAGCGAGGACGCGGCGCCGCGGTGCAACTCGTCGCACAGGACGCCCGCGGCGCCCTCAACCCCCGGGAATCCGTGAGGTCCGCGCTCCTACGCCCTCTCAGGGGAGTCGGGCGTCGACCCACCGAGGACGCGCTCGAAGAGGCCGTACGGCTGCTCGGCCTGGTCGGTCTGGATGAGGGTGTACTGACGCGCAGACCGGGGGAGTTGTCGGGCGGCCAGCGCCAGCGCGTCGCCCTGGCGCGGACGCTGGCGGCTCAGCCGCGCGCTCTCGTCTGCGACGAGATCACCTCGGCGCTGGACTCGGACACGGCGAGCGGAATCCTTGACCTGCTGGACTCGCTGCGGTCGACGATGGGGCTGACCGTCGTGATGGTGACGCACGACCTGACGGCCGTCGCCCGCCGTGCGGAGAGGGTCGTCGTCCTGGACGCGGGAAGGGTGGTCGAGGACGGCCCCGCCGAACAAGTGCTCCAGGCGCCGGAACACCCCCGTACGAGGCAACTGCTCTCCTACGCCGGCGATGCCGTCCTCGCCGTACCGGAGTAGCAAGGCATGGGGGGCCTCTCACGAGCGGCAGGAGGAGCGCCTCGCCCACCGGGCGCTCCTCCCGGCCGCGCCTTACGACTGGAGCAGACGTTCTGCCAACGCCGCCTTGTCCACCTTTCCGACCGCGGTGAGCGGGAGCGCGGGAACCTGCACGACCTCGTCCGGCGCTTTGTGCCCGGCCAGCCCGCGCTCCTTGAGATGGGCGGCGACCTCCCGCGCGCCGGGAGCCGAACCCTCGCAGACGACGAAGGCGACGGACCGCTCACCCCACCGCACGTCCGGCACACCGACCAGGGCCGCGGCGGTGATCGTCAAATGTGTCAGCAACTCCTCCTCCACCTCCACCGCGGCGATCTTCTCGCCGCCCCGGTTGATCTGGTCCTTGATCCGCCCCACCACCACGAGATGTCCGGTGGGCAAGCGCCGCACCACGTCCCCGGTCCGGTAGTACCCGTCCGGCGTGAACGCCGTGCGGTTGTACTCCTCGGCGCGGTAGTAGCCACGCAGCGTGTACGGGCCCCTGGTGAGGAGTTCGCCCGCCGTCCCGTCCGGCACGGGCGTGCCGTCGGTGTCCGCCACGAGAACCTCGTCGTCCGGCGAGACGGGTCGGCCCTGGGTGGCACAGACCAGGTCCTCGGAGTCGTCGAGGCGCGTCAGGTTGATCAGACCCTCCGCCATGCCGAAGACCTGTTGCACGGTCGCCCCGAGCGCCGGTCCCAGCTTGCGGGCCTGGTCCTCCGGCAGCCGGGCCCCGCCGACCTGCACCACCGTGAGGCTGCCGAGGTCCCAGGATCCGGACGCGGCCTCGGCCATCCAGTGGGGGACGAGCGGCGGGGTCAGCGAGGTCAGGGTCACGCCCTCCTGCTCGACGAGGGCGAATGCCGTCTGCGGGCTGGGGTCGGGCGCGACGACGACGGTCCCGCCGGCCATCAGGGTGCCCAGCACACCGGGGCAGGCGAAGGTGAAGTTGAAGCCGATCGGCAGCACCGCCAGGTAGACGGTCCGTGCGTCGAGCGCACAGACATCGGCGCAGGCGCGGGCGTTGTAGGCGTAGTCGTCGTGCGTGCGCGGGATGAGTTTGGGGAGCCCTGTGGTGCCGCCGGACAGCAACAGGAGGGCGATGTCGGAGGGGGCGGCTCCACCGGCGTCGAGGCCGTGACCCGAGGTGGTTGGCGGTGCTGTGCGAAGCGCCTCGAAGGAGACGAAGTCCTCGCCCGGTCCCGGATCGCCGACCACGATGACATGCCGCAGCGAGCCGTCCGGTCCCTGCTCCGCCCGCACCTCGCGCATCAGTTCACGGTGGTCGAATCTGGCGTGCCGGTCGGGCACCACACAGGCCACGGCCCCCGACACGCGCACCAGATGGCCGATCTCCCGGCGCCGATGGCCGGGCATGGCGTGCACCGGTACCGCACCGAGCCGCTGCAAGGCGAACCAGAGGAGTACGAACTCGGCGCGGTTCGGGAGCTGGACCACCACGCGGTCGCCCCGTCCGATGCCCAGTCCGCGCAGTCCGCGGGCGATGAGGTCAGCCTCGGCGTCCAACTGGGCGTAGGTCCAGCGGCGGTCGCCATCGACGAGCGCGACGCGCCCTCCGCGCCCGGCCCCCCACTGGCGCAACCGGGCTCCGAAGGTGACGCCCTCCCAGTGGCCGACGGCCCTGTACCGCGCCTTCTCGGCCTCGGGCCAGGTCCGATGTGTCTCGCTCATGGGGCTCTGCCTCTCATCGCCGAACCTCGTGGCTCTGGCGCCAGGTCTCGTTATGTGATTACGATGTGAACTATAGAAATGATAATCATTTCAATCTAGGGCTCGGCCCCCTGCGTGACGAACCTCCCGCCGCCTGCCGCCCTCGACCCGACCCGCACCCATCCGATCGGAAGGCCCCATCAGTGAGCGACGAAGCGCTCGTCCAGGCGCGGACAGCGGAAGGCGACCCCGCCGGCAGCGACCCGCACGAACCGGCCGCGGTGCGCGCGGCGGTCGCACGCGCGCTGGAGCTGACGCCACAGCAACTGGCCGACGACCGGGACCTCTTCGAACTCGGCCTCGACTCGCTGATGCTGATGTCCCTCGTCGGCACCTGGCGACGGGCGGGCAGCACCGTCACCTTCCAGGACCTCACGCGCGAGCCGACCCTGCGGGCCTGGACGGTCCTGCTCGGGCAAGCGCGGCCCGACGACCACGCACCCGCCCCCACCCCGTCGGACGTGACGGCCGCCGAGGAGCAGTCCGGCTCCTTCCCGCTGGCCACCATGCAGCACGCCTACTGGGTCGGACGGCAGGACGGACAGCCCCTCGGCGGCGTCGCCGCCCACTTCTACGTCGAGCTCGACGGCCACGACGTCGATCCGGACCGGCTCGATGCCGCCCTGCGCGCCCTCGTGCGGCGGCACGGCATGCTCAGGGCCGTCTTCGACGAGGAGGGCCGCCAGCGCTTCGGTGCCGCGGGTGCGACCCTCACCGTCCACGATCTGCGTGCAGGCACCGCCGGCGAGGCCGAATCCCGGCTGCAGCTGCTGCGCGAGAACAACACCCACGCCCGCCCGGACATCACCACGGGCGAGGTCTTCCATGCCTCTCTGTGCCTGCTCCCCGGCGGGAGCACCCGGCTGCAGATCGACCTGGACATGATGGCCGGGGACGCCCTGAGCCTGCGGGTCCTCCTGTCCGACCTGCGCCACTTCTACGAGTGTCCTGACGAACCGCCGCGCGAGATGAGCCTGGACTACCGCCGGTACCTCGCGGAGCACGACGTCCGGCGAAGGGCCGAACGCGAACAGCACGCCGCCTGGTGGCGAGAGCGTCTGCCGGACCTGCCCCGCGCCCCCCGGCTGCCGACGACCGTCGACCCGCTCACCCCGGTCAGCGCGGGCGACACCACGCTCACTCACTCCCGCCGCCTGCACCACTGGCTCGGCCCCGCCGACAAGGCCGCGCTCATCGCCGCGGCCCGCCGACACGGCATCACCCCCGCCGCCGCCCTCGCCACCGCCTTCGCCGAGGTCATCGCGGCCTGGAGCGACAGCCGGCGCTTCCTGCTCAACCTCCCGCTGTTCGACCGGGAGATGTTCACCCCCGAAGTGGCCCACCTGGTCGGCGACTTTAGCAGCTCGGTCCTGCTCGACGCGGACCTGAGCGCGCCGCACCCGTTCTCCCGGCAGGCCCGCGGCCTTCAGGAACGCCTGCAGGAGGGCATCGCCCACGGGGCGTACGGCGGCGTCGAGGTGCTGCGCGACCTCGCACGCGTCGAGGGCGCCCCGGTGCTGGCACCCGTCGTGTACACCAGCGCCATCGGCCTGGGCGAGATATTCGAGCAGGACGTCCAGAAGTCCTTCGGCCACCCTTCCTGGATCATTTCGCAGGGACCGCAGGTCTACCTGGACGCGCAGGTCACCGAACTCGACGGGGGTCTCCTCCTCAACTGGGACGTGCGTGACGGGGTGTTCGAGACCGGAGTCCCCGACGCCGCGTTCGATGCCTACCGCCGCCTCATCAGCCGTCTCGTGACCGACCCCGAAGCGTGGGACCGGCCGGTGGACGGCCTGCTCGCGACCGACGTCCTGCCCCGCCGCGCGGTGGCGGCCCTGCCCGCCACGCCGGTCCCTGCCCGCGCCCTGCACACCCGCTTCTTCCGGCTGGCGGAGACCGAGCCGGCCCGCGCCGCGGTCATCAGCACGACGGGCGACACGCTCACCTACGGCGAACTCGGCCGCACGGCACGGCAGATCGCCGCGCTGCTGCGCGACCACGGGGTGCGGGAGGGAGACACCGTCGCGGTGACCCTGCCCAAGGGCGCCGACCAGGTCGCCGCGGTGCTCGGCACCCTGGCCGCCGGCGCGGCCTACGCCCCCGTCGGAGTGGAGCAGCCCGCCGCACGACGAGCCCGCATCCACGCCGTGGCCGAAGCGTCCGCCGTACTCACCGACCGGGACCACGCCCACCTGTGCGCGGACGCCTCCTCGGCTCCGGTGCTGCTCCTGGAGGACGCGGCGAAAAAGGAACCCTCGCAGGCCGTCCAGCCGGACCCCGCCCTGGCCGCCTACGTGCTGTTCACCTCCGGCTCGACAGGACTGCCCAAGGGCGTCGAAGTCTCCCACCGAGCGGTCGTCAACACCATCGAAGCGATGGAGCAACAGTTCGGACTCGGCTCCTCCGACCGCACGCTCGCGATCTCCGCACTGGACTTCGACCTCGCCACCTGGGACATCTTCACCCCGCTGTCCGTCGGCGGCCAGATGGTCGCCGTGGAACAGGAGCACCGCCGCGACGCTCACCTCTGGGCACGGCTGGTGCGCACATACGGGGTGACGCTGGTGCAGTGCGTGCCCGCTCTGCTGGACCTGCTGATGGCCGCCGGCGAGGACGACGGCCTCGGCGATTCCCTGCGCATGGTGTTGCTCGGCGGGGACTGGATCGGACTCGACCAGCCCCGCAGACTGCGGGCCCTCCTACCCGACTGCCGTTTCGTGGCACTCGGCGGCATGACGGAGGCCGCGATCCACTCCACGGTCTATGAGGTGGAGGAGACCGACCCGGCCTGGAAGTCGGTCCCGTACGGTGTTCCGCTGCGCAACATGCGGGCGCGTGTCGTGGACGGGCACGGCCGCGACTGCCCCGATCTCGTCCCCGGCGAGCTGTGGATCGGCGGCCCCGGGGTGGCGAACGGCTACCGGGGCGACCCCGAGCGGACCGCCGAACGGTTCATCGAGCACGACGGCGAACGCTGGTACCGCAGCGGCGACCTGGCCCGCTACCGGCCCGACGGAGTGCTGGAGTTCCTCGGCCGTGCCGACCACCAGGTGAAGATCGGCGGCCACCGCATCGAACTCGGCGAGGTCGAGTCCGCGCTGGAGGACGACCCCGCCGTCCTGCACGCCGTCGCCACCGTCCTCGACGCACCGGTACGGCACCTCGCCGCGGCCGTCTCCGCCCACGGTGAGGCACCCGACCCGGAGAGGGTCCGGCTCAGGGCGGCGGACCGACTGCCCGCCTACATGGTCCCCGAGCGCGTCCTCGTCCTGCGCGACCTGCCGCTGACCGCCAACGGCAAACTCGACCGGGCGGCCGTCCGCCTAGCGCTCACCGAGGCCGCCGGCCAGGACGGACCGCGCACCTCCGCACCGGTCGGTCCCGTGGAGACGGCCGTGGCGGACGAGTGGGCCGATCTGCTCGAGGTGGCCGACGTGGGACGCGAGAGCAGCTTCTTCCTGCTGGGCGGCGACTCGCTCGTCGCGACCCGCATGATCGGCCGGCTGCGCGCCGCCGGATTCCCCGGCGCCCGTGTGGCCGACCTCTTCGCCCGCCCCGTGCTCCAGCACTTCTGCGAGACGCTGCACCCGGCGACGACCGCCCCTGAGCAGGCAGCCGTCCTCGTGCCCGACCCGGACCACGCCCACGAGCCCTTCCCGCTGACAGACGTCCAGGCCGCCTACCACACCGGCCGGGACCCTCGCTTCACCCTCGGCGGCGTCGGCACCTGGCACTACACGGAGTTCGACGGCACGGACGTCGACCTGCCCCGGCTGGAGCGCGCCTGGAACGCCCTCGTCGCCCGCCACGGCATGCTCCGTGCCGTCGTCGCGGACGGATGTCAGCGAGTCCTTCCCGAGGTGCCACCCGTGCGCATCCCCGTGGGGGACACGTACGGCGGCGACGCGACCGAGGCGCTCGCGGACCTGCGCGCCCGCCTGTCCCGCCAGGTCCGTGACCCCGCCCGGTGGCCGCTCTTCGCGATCGAGGCGGTGCGCTACCGCGAGGACGGGGACGCCGGGAAGGGGGACGGTGAGGTACGCACCCGCATCGGCATCGGCCTGGACTACCTGGTGCTCGACGCGCTCTCCATCACCACGCTCTACGCCGAACTGAACGCGCTCTACGCCGACCCGGACCAGGAACTGCCGCCCGTCGACGTGACGTTCCGCGACTATCTGACCCGCCTCCCGGAGGACCAGGAGGCGGCAGCGCGAGCCCGTGCCCACTGGCAGTCCCGCCTGTCCGAACTGCCGCCACCCCCCGCCCTGCCCTTCGACCTAGACCCCGCCACTCTCGACACGCCCGTCTTCACCCGGCGCCGGCTGACCGTACCCGCCGAGGACTGGCAGGCGGTCAAGCGGGACGCGGCCCGCCACGGCCTCACCCCCTCCACCGTCCTGCTCGCCCTGTACGCGGAAACCCTGGCGACCTGGAGCGGCAGTGACGCCCTGACTCTCACGCTCACCCTCTTCAACCGGCGTGACGTCCACCCCCACATCCATCGGGTGCTGGGCGACTTCACCTCGCTGTCCCTCGCCGGATACCGGCGCGAGGGCACATCCTGGCCGGCGGTGGCCAGGGTCCTGCAACGCCGTCAGGCAGAGGACCTCGACCACGCCGACGTGCCGATCGACTGGCTGCTGCGGGAGTTCGGCCGACGTACGGGCACGGTGGACGCGGCCGCGCCCGTCGTGTTCACCAGCGCCATCGGCGTCGGTGACGCGACGCTGGCCGCACCGGGCACCGGATTCCCCGCCAAGGTCTGGGGCATCTCCCAGTCACCGCAGGTCTGCCTGGACAACCAGGTCACCGAGGAGTCCGGGAACCTGGTCGTCACCTGGGACGCAGTCGAGGAGTTGTTCGCCGACGGCGTGCTGGACGCCATGTTCGCCGCCTACGAACGGCTGCTGCGGCACATCGTCGCCGACGACTGGGAAGCGCCGCTCCCCGACCTGCTGCCCGCCTCCCAGTACGAACGCCGGGCTGCCGAGGCACGGGAGTCCGCCCTCGAACCGGTGGCTCCTCGCCTGCTGCACGATGCGTTCTTCAGCCACGCGACCACCACCCCCGGCCGCACCGCCCTCGTCACGACGGCAGGGCAGGAGGTGACCTACGGAGCCCTCGCCGGGCAGGCTCTGCGCATCGCCGCGGTACTCGTCGACGAGGGCGTACGGCCGGGGAACCTGGTCGCGGTCACCCTGCCCAAGGGCCCGGAACAGATAGCGGCCGTCCTGGGAGTCCTCGCGGCCGGAGCCGCCTACGTGCCCCTCAGCCTCGAACAGCCCACCGCACGGCTGGAACGCGTGCACGCCACCGCCGGGTTCGAGGTGGTTCTCGGAACCTGGCCCGCCCCGGAGGCGACCGGCCCCCGTAGCCTGTCCTTCGCGGACACGCAGCACCATGAGCCGCTGCCCACCCCCTGTACGGAGTCTCCGCAGGCGCTCGCCTACGTGATCTTCACATCAGGCTCCACGGGCGAGCCCAAGGGTGTCGAGATCACCCACGCCGCCGCCTGGAACACGATCGCCGACATCAACGCCCGCCACGACATCAGCGGGGACGACCGCGTCCTCGCCCTCTCCGCGCTGGACTTCGACCTGTCCGTGTACGACGTCTTCGGCCTGCTCGCGGCAGGAGGCTCCCTCCTGCTGCCCACCGAGGACCAGCGCCGTGAACCTGCTCGCTGGCCGAGCTTGCTGAAGCAGCACCGCGTGACCGTCTGGAACACCGTGCCCGCCCTGCTCGACCTCCTGCTCGACGCCGACGAACAGGACGGCGCGGAAGGCAGCCGGATCGCGGGGCTGCGGACCGCACTGGTCTCCGGCGACTGGATCGGCCTCGACCTGCCCGCCCGGCTTCGGGCCCGGACCGAGCGGCCCTGCTCCTTCGTCGCCATGGGCGGCGCCACCGAAGCCGCCATCTGGTCCAACACCCTCACCGTCACCGATCCGGACGCCCGGTGGGTCTCCATCCCGTACGGACGCCCCTTGACCGGGCAGCACTACCGGGTGGTCGACCGGGCCTGCCGGGACTGCCCCGACTGGACGCCCGGCGAACTGCTGATCGGGGGTGCCGGACTGGCTCGCGGCTACCTGGCCGACCCGGCCCGCACCGCCGAGAAATTCGTCGAGCAGGACGGGCGGCGCTGGTACCGGACGGGTGACCTGGGCCGGTTCCGGGGTGACGGTCTGCTGGAATTCCTCGGCCGGCTTGACAGCCAGCTGAAGATCTCAGGCCACCGCATCGAGGCGGGCGAGATCGAGGCCGCACTGGAAGCACACCCGGCCGTCGCACGGGCCGCTGTCGTGGCCGTGGGGGAGCGTACCGCCAAGCGTCTGGTGGCCTTCGCCGTACCGCAGGACCCCACCACGGTGGCCAGGCCCGCAACCGAGTCCGCTCCTTCTGGTCCGGGCACGCCCGCCGAGGATCCGGAACTCGCCGAGAGGCTCTTCGCCCTGCTGGCGGAACGCGTGCCGATTTACGCCGTCCCGTCCCGCATCCTCCTGCTCCCCACGCTGCCCCTCACCGCGAACGGCAAGGTCGACCGGGGAGCCCTGGCCGGTCTGGCGGGCCCGCAGACCGGGTCCGCCGGCGCCGAACCGCCTCGGGGCGAAACCGAAGAAGCCCTTGCCGCGCTCTGGCACGAACACCTGCCGCCATGGGTGCCGGACCGCGACGCCAACTTCTTCACCGCAGGCGGCGACAGCCTCACCGCACTGCGCCTGCTGACCGCGATCGAGCGCCGCCTCGGGGCCACCGTGCCCGCCCGCCGCTTCTTCGCCGCACCGACCATCGCCGCGCTCGCCGCGGACGTCACCCGAACGCTCGCGGCCCACGCGACCACCTATGAGACCGGAGAGCTGTGAACATCGCTGAACTGCTGGCCCGATACGCCGACGAGGGCGTGGTGCTCTGGGCCCAGGACGGACAACTGCGGTTCCGGGCCCCCCAGGGCCGGCTCACCGACACGCACCGCGCCGAACTGCGCACGCACAAGGCCGCCGTCCTGCGCCACCTGGAGGCAGGGGAGCCCACGCTGCGGAGCGACCCCGACAACCGCCACGAACCGTTCCCGCTGACGGACATCCAGGCCGCCTACCTCATCGGCCGCACCGACGCCTACGCCTACGGCGGCATCGGCTGCCACGCCTACGTCGAGCTGCGCTACCCCGACCTCGACGTGGACCGAGTGACCGCCGCGTGGAGCGAGTTGGTCCAGCGCCACGACATGCTCCGTGCCGTGGTCCATCGCGACGGCCACCAGCGGGTCCTGCCCGAAGTGCCCGCCCTCGTGGTCGGGACCGACGACCTGACCGCGCTCCCGTCCGACACCGCCGAGGCAGAGCTGGAACGCACGCGAGCACGCCTGTCCACCCGCGAGGCCCCCACCGACCGGTGGCCGCTCTTCGCCGTGCACGTCACCCGGACCGCCGGCCAGGCTGTGCTCCACCTCTCCTTCGACATGCTCGTCGTCGACCACGCCAGTCTGCGCATCCTGCTCGCCGAGTTCCAGCGGAGCTACGGCGGTGCCGCCCTCTCCGACTCACCGCGGATCACCTTCCGCGACTACGTCCTGGCCCGCCGCGCCCTCGCCGACAGCGACGCACACACCCGCGACCGCGCCTACTGGACCGGACGCCTCGACACCCTGCCGCCCGCCCCTGAACTCCCCCTTGCCGAACACTGGGAAGCTGGTGTGGGCGATCACGGGGGGACAGGACGTACGCCGACTGCCGACGGCACGGTGACGTTCCGCCGGCTGGAGACCCTGCTGTCCGCGGCCGACCGGGACCGCCTCACCGGGCGGGCCGCGCGGCGAGGACTGACCGTGTCGACCGCCCTGCTCACCGCATACGCCGAGACGGTCGGGGCCTGGTCCCGCACCAGCCGTTTCACGCTCAACGTGCCCACCGTCGACCGACCCGCTCTCCACGAGGACATCGACCGCCTCATCGGCGACTTCACCTCGCTCGAACTCCTCGCCGTCGACCTCGACGCCCCGGCCACCTTCACCGACCGGACCAGGGCGGTGGGGGAGCAGCTCCTCGAAGACCTGGCACACGCGTCGTTCACCGGCTCGGACGTGCTGGCCGAACTCTCCCGCCGCGCCGGCTCCCCGGTGCTGATGCCGGTCGTCTTCACCAGCGCCCTGGGCACCGGGGCCACCTCCGAGGGAGTACCTCCCGAGGTGACGTACGCCGTGACCCGGACGCCGCAGGTGTGGCTCGACTGCCAGGTCATGCAGCGCGGTGACGCGCTGATCCTGTCCTGGGACATCCGGGAGGCCGCACTCGCCCAGGGGGTGGCCGACGCCATGTTCGAGGCGTACTCGGCACTCGTACGGTCGCTGTCGGCCGAGGGCGAAGCCGGAGAGGCCGCCTGGGACGCCCCGGCCCGCATCCCTCTGCCCGAGGCCCAGGCGGCACGCCGACGCGCGGTCAACGCGACCGAGGGGCCCCTGCCCAACGCCCTGCTCCACGAACCCGTAATCGCCCAGGCGCAGGCCGCACCGGACGCGATCGCCGTCCGGACCCCCGACCTCGCCCTCACCTACCGACAGCTCGTGGCCCGCGCGAGCGCTCTGGCCCAGGCGCTGACGGACTCCGGGCTTCGCCCGGGGGAACCCGTGGCCATCTGGGCCGACAAGGGCTGGGAGCAGGTCGTCGCGGTCTTCGGCACTCTCATGGCGGGCGGTGCCTATCTGCCCGTCGACACCGCTCAGCCACCGGCCCGCCGGGACACGATCATCGCGGACGCGGGCGTTCGCACGGTCCTCACCCAATCCTGGCTCGCCGAGATCGACGACCTGCCGGAAAGCACCACGGCCGTCGCCGTCGACCTCGTCGTACCCGAGTCCACCCCTGCCACGCCGGACGTGCGAGGACCCCGACGCGACCCGGACGACCTCGCCTACATCATCTACACCTCGGGCTCCACCGGCACGCCCAAGGGCGTGATGATCAGTCACCGAGCCGCTCTCAACACCGTCGAGGACATCAACCGGCGGTACGCCGTCACCGGAAGCGACCGCGTCCTCGGCATCGCGGGGCTGGGCTTCGACCTGTCCGTCTACGACCTGTTCGGGCCGCTCGCGGTGGGCGCCACCCTCGTCCTGCCCGCGGCCGACCGGCGAGGGGACCCCTCCCACTGGGCCGAACTCGTCCGCGATCACGAAGTGACCGTGTGGAACTCGGTCCCCGGTCAGCTCCACATGCTGTGCGACTGGCTCCGCTCCGAGCCCCCCGCCGGCGACGCCTCGCTGCGGCTCGCGCTGATATCCGGCGACTGGATACCCGTCTCGCTGCCCGACCAGGCCCGTGAACTCCTCCCGGGGCTGGACGTCATCTCGCTCGGCGGAGCCACCGAGGGCTCCATCTGGTCCATCGCCCACCCGATCGGCGAGGTGGACACCGCCCGCCCGAGCATCCCGTACGGCAAGCCCCTGACCAACCAGACCTTCGCCGTACTCGACCGGCACCTGCGGCCCCGCCCCGAATGGGTGCCGGGCGAGCTGTACATCGGCGGCGCCGGCGTCGCCCTGGGCTACTTCGGCGACGAGGAGCGCACGGCACAGCGGTTCCTCACCGATCCCGCCACTGGAGGGCGCTTGTACCGCACGGGCGACCTCGGGCGGTACCTCCCCGACGGAACCATCGAGTTCCTGGGCCGCGAGGACGCCCAGATCAAGATCCGCGGATACCGCGTCGAACTGGCCGAGGTGGAGGCCGCCGTACAGGCCCACCCGGCGGTCGCGGCGGGCGCCGTGATCGTCGACGACTCCGCGGCGGGCGGACGGCGCCTCGCCGCGTTCGTGGAGACGGCCCGCAAGGACGGGGATGCCGGCCTTCCCGCAGCACCCTCCGGGGACGGCTACGATCCCGCCGCGGCGACCAGAGCACAGGCGCGTACGGTGGCCGCCGACGCCGTACGCCAAGCCTCGGCCGCCGTCGACACCGCGCGGCTCACAGACTTCCTCAGCGCCCTCGACGAGGTGGCCGTCGCCGAGATGACCCGCGTCCTCGCCGCCTCCGGAACATTCGCCGACGGTGCGTCGCGCACCGCGGACGAAGTGGGTACGGCCCTGCGCGCCACGCCCCGTCACCGGCACATCGTGCGCCGCTGGCTGCGCGCCCTGGCCGTACGCGACCGGCTCACCCACCAGAGCCCGGACGACACCTACACCGGCCTGGTGCCCGTGTCCGAGACCGAGAAGGAGCGCCGTTGGCAGCGGGCCGCGGCACTGGAGCACGAGATCGGCTGGAGCACGGAGCTGCTCACCGTCATGCGTACGTGTGCCGAGCGACTGCCCGAGCTGATCTCCGGCGAGACGGCCATCCAGGAACTGCTCTTCCCCGGAGCGGCCACCGAGGCCGCGGATGCCGCCTACCGTGACAACCTCGCCATCCGGCACCTCAACCGCGCGGTGGTCGCCGCACTGCGCGAGATCGCCGCCGGCCACACCGGCGAGGAGCGGATGCGCGTCCTCGAAGTGGGCGGCGGCGTGGGCGGCACCACCGGCGAACTCGTGCCCGTCCTCGCCGAGTACGGCGTGGACTACCTGTTCACCGATGCCTCCGCCTTCTTCCTGAACGAAGCCCGCGAGCGTTTCGCCGACCATGCCTGGGTCCGCTACCAGCGCTTCGACGTCGACGAGGCCCCCCGCGCCCAGCACCTGCTGCCCAACACCTTCGACGTCGTGATCTGCGCCAACACGCTCCACGCCACCGCCGACGCGGACGCCGCCGTGGGCCGCCTGCGGGAACTGCTCGTGCCGGGCGGCCAGCTGGTGTTCGTGGAGAACACCCGCGACGAGAACCTCCCCCTGCTGGTCTCCATGGAGTTCCTGGAGGTCGCCGGCCGGACCTGGACCGATGTGCGCGAGCACACCGGGCAGTCCTTCCTCACCCACGCGCAGTGGCGCGAACTCCTGGACGCACAGGGGGCGTCGGAGGTCACCTCACTGCCCGACGCCCGGGACCCCCTGGCCCTCACCGGGCAGGAGGTCTTCTTCGCCACACTGAAGGACGACCGCTGTCACGTTCCCGCGGGTGAGCTTGCCCGCACGGCGGCCACCCGGCTCCCTGAGTACATGCTTCCGTCGGTGTGGCAGGTCGTCGACGCCCTGCCCCGTACGGCCAACGGCAAGACCGACCGTGCTCGCCTGCGGAGCTGGCTGCCCCGCGAAAGCGCACCGGTCGTCGTGGACGAGCAGCCGAAGGACGAGCTGGAGAACAGCCTCGCCGACCTATGGGCGGAGCTCCTCGCTGTCGAACGCGTCACCCGCAACGACGACTTCTTCGACCTCGGCGGCGACTCCCTCCTGGTCGCACGCATGGTGGGCCGCTTGCGCGAACGCGTACCGCAGGCGGCTGACCTGGAATGGGAGGTCGTCCTGCGCCACATGCTGCGCCGCCCCACGGTCGCAGGTCTCGCCGGGTTCCTGCGCGGTCTGGCCGGTTCCGAGGACTCGCCCTCGGCGGACGCCGTGCGCGCCGACCCGGTGATCCGCCTGCACGGCGCCCGCTCCGAGGACGAGCCGACGACCGTCCTGGTGCATGCGGGAACCGCGACGATCATGCCGTACCGGGCGCTGGTCACCGAGATCAGACGCCGCTCACCAGGTCTCGCCGAGGTCGTCGGCGTCGAGGTCCCGGACCTGAACGGATTCCTCGCCGCGCCCCCTGAGGGACTCATCGAGCAGATGGCGGCCGACTACGCCCGCGCCCTGACGGCGGACGGCCGCAGCCGCTTCCACGTCGTCGGCTACTGCCTGGGCGGTCTGATCGCGACCGAGGTGGCCCGCAACCTGGCCGAGTCCGGGGCCGAGGTGGAGAGCCTCACCGTCATCAGCAGCCACAGCCCCCGCTTCCGGCTCGACGACGAACTCCTCGCCGAGTACTCCTTCGCCGTCATGATGGGCATCGACCCGGCCGAACTCGGCTTCCCCGACGACCAGTACCGGGTCGCAGCGGCCGCCGACGCCGTCCTCGCCGCCAGTCCCGGTGTGCTGCCGGACGGCGGACTGGCCGGACTGCCCGAGGAGTTCGCCGACGTCGCGGCGCGTTTCCGGGAACTCGCGGAGGTTCCCCGCGCGATCCGCATCGAGCGGATGTGCGCGGCGGTCCCCGCCTCGGCGGGTACCTACGAACCCGACCACATGACGCGGCTCTTCCTCGCGTTCCGGCAGAGCGTCTTCGCCATCACCCGCTACGACGCCGAGCCCTACGCGGGCGACATCACCTTCCTGCGCCACGACGGCGCCTACCCCTTCCCCGGCAGCAAGGACGCCGTCACCACCTACTGGGAGGAACTGACGCTGGGAGACCTGGAGATCGTCGACATCGGCGGCGACCACTACAGCTGCCTGTCCGTCGAGCACGCGCCCGGCATCCTCAAGACCCTCGACGAACTTACCCAGGGGGCGATCACCCGATGAACAAGCCAGTGATCGGGGTCCTCGGGGCATCCGGTGCGGTCGGCCGGGCCGCCGTACGGGAGCTGCGCACGCTCGGCCACACCGGGCTCCGCCTGGGAGGACGGACCGTGTCCGCCCTGAGCGCCGTCGCCGAGGAGCACCCCACCGGCCACGACGAGACGGTCCGGGCCGACGCCGCCGCTGAAGACGGCCTGCGCGCCTTCGCCGAGGGCTGCGACATCGTCCTCAACTGCGTCGGCCCCACCTACCGGCTCCGGGCCACAGTGGCCTCCGCGGCACTCGCCGCCGGTGCGCACTGCGTCGACGTGGCCGGGGACGACCCAGCCGCCGAAGACCTCCTGGAGGCCGGTGATCCAACCCTCGACGGCCGCACCGTCGTGCTTTCCGCGGGAGCCCTGCCCGGCTTGTCGAGCCTCCTGCCGCGCTGGCTGGCGGCGCAGGGACCGGGCGGGGCCGCGGCGCTGACCGCGTACTGCGGTGGTCTGGAGACCTGTTCGCCGACCGTGGCGCACGATCTCATGCTCTCCCTGACCTCCGGTGGCGCGGACGGTGCGGCATACGGCGAGGCGCTGGCGGCCGTCCGCGGCGGGAGGCGCGTGTCACGTGTCCTGCGCGCGGCAGAGGACACCGAGCACGAGGCGTTCCCCGGCCGGGTCGCCGTGCAGCCCTACCTCAGCGGCGAGAGCGAACGCCTCGCCACCGTCCTGGGCCTGGACCGGCTCGACTGGTACAACGTCCACCCCGGCCCGGCCGTACGCGCGCTGCTCAACGTCCTGCCGGGACGTCTCGCCGCCGGAGAAGACCCCGACCGGCTCGCGGAGCGGCTGATCCTGGCCGCCGACCTCGACCTGGCCGGACGCAAGCCCTACTACGTCATGGACTTCGCGCTGTCGGGAACGGCGTCCGCACGTCCGGCCACCGCGGGGCTGACCCTGCGCGCCGCCAGTAGCTACCGCCTGACCGCGGCCGTCGGCGCCCTCGCGGTGGAAGCGGTACTGCGGGGCGAGGTTCCGGCGGGCGTCCACTTCGCCTGCGACGTCCTGGACCCGGACACCGTGATCACGCACCTGCGATCCCGCGGGGCCGCCGACCTCCGGCTCACCGGCTCGGCGGCCGAAGCCGAACAAGTGGAAGAAGGCGTGCTGTGAGCGAAGCGCCGCCCCTGCGTGTACTGGTCTGCGGTACCAACTTCGGGCGCTTCTACGCCGAGGCGGTTGGCCGGCGCCCCGGCTACCTCCTGGCCGGTGTCCTGAGCCGGGGGTCAGCAGCGTCCCGGGCGTACGCCCAGAGCCTGGGCGTCCCGTTCTACACGGACGTGGACGACCTTCCGGAGGACATCGACGCGGCCTGCGTCGCGGTGAGTTCCTCCATATCGGGTGGCCCGGGCACCGAGCTGGCCAGAGCGCTCATGGACCGGGGCGTCCACGTCCTCCAGGAACACCCCGTCCACCTCACCGAGCTGACGGACAACCTCAAACACGCCCGCAGGCGCGGGGTGCAGTACCGCCTCAACACCCACTACCCGCATGTGGCTCCCGTCCGCGCCTTCATCGAGGCAGCCCGCCGGCTCGTCCAACGGCAGCGACCACTCTTCGTGGACGCCGCCACCCCGGTCCACCTGATGCATCCCCTGGTGGACATCCTCGGTCAGGCGATGGGCACGCTCCGGCCCTGGCGGTTCGCGGACCCGGCGCCACTGCCGACCGGGCTCGGACCGCAGCCGTTCCGTTCCCTGCACGGCGTGTTCGCCGGTGTACCCCTCACCCTGCGGGTGCACCACCAGCTCGACCCGTCCGACCGGGACAACCACGCCCTGCACTGGCACCGGATCTCCGTCGGAACCGAAGGCGGAGTGCTCACCCTGGCCGACACCCACGGCCCGGTGCTGTGGAGCCCCCGGCTGCACATCGGCCGGGACACGGACCGGCGGTTCGTCCTGGACGGTCCGGGAACCGGGCGACTGGGGCTCGGCACCACGGCCGTGGTCGGCGCCACGGGAAGCTTCCGCATGGTCTTCTCCGACCTGTGGCCCGAAGCGATCGGCACGGCTCTCGACGGTCTCCGCGAGGCTGTCGCCCAGGGTGGGGACGCATTGCGCGCCGGCCAGTACGACCTGGCGGTGTGCCGCATCTGGACCGACCTCGCGACACGGCTGGGTCCACCCGAGATCGTCCGGCCGGCCGCGCCCCGGCCCCTGGCGGTCAGCGACGTCTTCCCGGTGCCGGAGGGCTTCGCAGGCGACACCACGTCCCGCCCGGAACCGCCCTCGCACATCGCCCGTCCGGCCCCCGCCGGGGAGCCGACCGGCTTCTCGCCCGAGACGGTGCCGGTCCGTCCCGCGGACTCCGTGCCGTACTCCCCGTCCGCCGAGTTCTTCGACCTCTTCGCCGCCGAGCACACCGCGACCTCCAGCGTCCCTGCGGTCGCCGCCCTCCTCGCCGAAGCGGATCTGAGCGCGGGGCCGGTCGTCGACATCGGTGCGGGCACCGGTCTGGTGACCGAGGCCGTCGCCCGGGCCCGGACGGACGCGCAGATCATCGCCTGTGAACCGTCGGTCGGCATGCGGGCCGTGCTCACCAGCCGTGTCTTCAGTGACGAAGACCTGCGCACCCGGGTGACCGTCACCGCGGACTCCGCTCCCGACCTGGAGCTTCCCGACCGGATCAGCGCCGTCCTGCTGTGCGGAGTTCTCGGCCACCTCGACGCCGAAGAGCGGGCCAGGCTGTGGCGGAGGCTGGACCGACGGCTGGCCCCCGGCGGGCTCGTCATCGTCGAACTCATGCAGTTCGAACGTCCCTTGTCCCTGCCCGAGACCCGGCTCGCCACCGCCAGAGCCGGACGCCACCGCTATGAGTGGTCGTTCGCCGGGGCACCGGATGAGGCCGAGGACGGAGCGATGCGTCTGCACTCCACCTGGCGGGTCTACCGGGACGGCGCCGCCCACGCGGAACGCGAAGTGCGCGACTCCTACCGCTGGGCGCCCTTCGGACTGCAGGACGTGGCGGCCGAGTCCGGCATGACGGCACGCGCCCTGCCCACCCGCCCCGGAGCACCCCCACTGGCCGTACTCACCCGGACGCCCGGCGGCTCCGACACAACCCCCCGGCTGCCGCACGCGCGGACCCCGTCCGACGGCCCGGACGCCCCGCGCACCGCCATTCCGCTCGTCTCCTCTCCCACCGACGGCTAGGACCCACCATGAGCACCCCCGAGACCTCGACGGCGTCTCACGCCTCCGACCCGCTCCGCACGGACACCGTTGCGTACACCATGGCCCCACCCCGGGACTTCCCCATCCAGCG
The DNA here is from genome assembly GCF_032121415.1 of Streptomyces parvus. Lineage (NCBI taxonomy): Bacteria > Bacillati > Actinomycetota > Actinomycetes > Kitasatosporales > Streptomycetaceae > Streptomyces > Streptomyces parvus. The sequence continues at coordinate 6,961,902 of NZ_CP135079.1, forward strand.
CGGCTGCCCCTTCGCCGCGCCCGCGGAGTACGACGCGCTGCGGGCCGACGAACCGGTCGCCCGCGTCACCCTGCCGACCAAGAAGGAAGCTTGGGTCGTCACCCGCTACGACGACGTCCGCGAACTTCTCTCCGACCCCCGTGTCAGCGCCGACATCAGCCGCCCGGGCTTCCCGGCCCTCGGCGAGGGCGAACAGGAGGCCGGGGCACGGTTCCGTCCCTTCATCCGCACCGACGCCCCCGAGCACACCAAGTACCGGCGCATGCTCCTGCCGGTGTTCACGGTGCGCCGGGTCCGGGTGATGCGCCCCGCCGTACAGGCACGGGTGGACGAGATCCTGGACGGCATGCTCGCCGCAGGCGGCCCCGTGGACTTCGTCTCCGTGTACGCCAACGCCGTCTCCACCTCGGTGATCTGCGAACTCCTCGGCATCCCGCGCGAGAACCTGGAGTTCTTCCGGGACGTCACCCGGATCTCCGGCTCCCGCAACAGCACCGCCGAACAGGTCGCCGAAGCCCTCGGTGGCCTCTTCGGCCTGCTCGCCGAACTCATCGCCCAACGGCGGGAAGAACCCCGGGACGACCTGATCTCCAAGCTCGTCACCGACCATCTCGCCGACGGCCACGTGACCATGGACCAGCTGCTGTCCACCCTCGGCATCACCATCAACGCCGGCCGTGAGACCACCACGAGCATGATCGCCCTGAGCACTCTGCTCCTCCTGGACCGGCCGGAGCTGAAGGAGGAACTGCGCCGCGACCCCTCCCTCATGCCCGCCGCCGTCGACGAACTCCTGCGCGTCCTGTCCGTCGCCGACTCCATCCCCCTGCGCGTGGCCGCCGAGGACATCGACCTCTCCGGCCGGACGATCCCCGCCGACGACGGCGTCATCGCCCTCCTCGCCGGGGCCAACCACGATCCCGAGCAGTTCGACGAGCCGGAGCGGGTCGACTTCCACCGCACCGACAACCACCACGTCGCGTTCGGCTACGGCGTCCACCAGTGCGTCGGACAGCACCTGGCCCGGCTGGAAATGGAGGTCGCCCTGGAGACACTCATCCGCCGGGTCCCCACCCTCCGCCTCGCCGGTGACCGGGACGACATCGCCGTCAAGCACGACTCGGCCACCTTCGGCCTCGAAGAACTGAGGGTGACCTGGTGACCGCGTCCTCCTCGCCGAACGTGTCGTTCCAGCAACCCGCCCAGCACTTCCCCCGGCCCTCCGGACGCGCCGTCCGAGCGGACAGCCCCTGGATCAGGCGGTTGAGCGGCGGGCCTGCTCCCCGCTTCACGCTCGTATGCCTGCCGCACGCGGGCGGAAGCGCGGGCTTCTACCGGCCCTGGGCGCCACTGATGCCCCCCGAGGTCGAACTCCTCGCCATCCAGTACCCCGGCCGCGAGGACCGTTTCGAGGATCCAGGGGCGGCCGACATGGGGGAGCTGGTCAGCGCGGTGGCCGACGCCCTCGAACCTCTGCTCGACCGGCCGTACGCCCTCTTCGGACACAGCATGGGCTCCGCCGTGGCCTGGGAGCTTGCCCACGAGCTCACCGGCAGCCGAAACCTCGCCCCGCACCGGCTGTTCGCGTCGGGCCGGGCGGCTCCCAACACCGCCGTGACCGGGCAGCTGCACCGCCAGAACGACGACACCCTGAGCGCCGAACTGGCACGCCTCGGCGGAACCAGCCGAGAGGTCCTCGACGACCCCGGGCTGCGGTCCCTGATCCTGACGGCCGTACGCCACGACTACCGGATCATCGAGACGTACCGGCCGGCGGAGCGGCCGCCCCTGGCCTGCCCCCTGCACGTCCTGACCGGTAGCAAGGACCCCGAACTCGGGGAGGAACGCAGCCGCGACGGGGCAGGTGGCTGGGCGGACCTCACCACCGCCCGCACCGAAGTCCGCGTCTTCCCCGGCAACCACTTCTACCTCACCCCCCGACGCCGCGAGGTCGTCGCCACCGTGCTGCGCCGACTGGACCCCTCGCTGACCATCGGCGGCGCACACACCTGGCCGAGCACCCCGTGAACCGAGACCGCAACGCCACCCGCACACGACCCGCCACACCCGCCCCCACCCGGAGAACGCCGTGATCGACTACTACTCGACCTCGGCCGAGTTCTACGAACTGGTCGCCACCCGGCACACCGCCAGCAGCGGCCCGCCGCTGACCCGCGTCCTCACGGGTCTGGACACATCCCACGGACCCGTCCTGGAGATCGGGGCGGGCACCGGACGCGTGACGGAGGTCATCGCCTCCGCCCTGCCCGAGGCGGAGATCCTCGCGGCCGAGCCCTCGGCCACCATGCGCGCCATGCTCACCTCCCGGGTCGCCCGCGACCCGGACCTGCGCAAGCGCGTGACCGTCGTGGACGGCGCCGCCCAGGACCTCCTCCTGCCCGAACGGCTCTCCGCCGTCGTGATCTTCGGCGTAGCCGGTCACCTCACCGTCCCCGAACGCGTCGCGCTGTGGAAACGGCTCGCGGACCGCCTTCCGGACGGCGCGCCCATCATCGTCGAACTCATGGGAGTGACCGCGCCCCGCGTCATCCCACCCGTCATGTCCCTCAGGGAGACCATCGGACGCCAGACGTACGAGTGGTGGATCGGCGGCGAACCCACCGACGGCGACGCCATGCGGTTCACCACCACCTGGAAGGTTCTGCGCGACGGCCGCACCGTGCGCGAGGTCTCCGACACCTACGACTGGCACACCTTCGACGTCGCCCGGCTGGCCCGCGAGGCCGGCATGACCAGCCGCCGCATCACCGAGGCCGGCGGCAGGCCCGTCCCTGAAATCGGAGTACTCGTCAAGTGAAGTCACAGCCACCCGAGGCCGGCCCGGCCCCGGCAGCCGCCGGCACGAGCACGCACCCCGCCCCACCTCCGCTCCGCGCGCTCGCCGAGCCGGTCCGCGGACGACTGGCCCTCGCCACGGGCCTCCAGGCCGTCGCCGCCCTTGCCGGCGTGGTCCCCTTCATCGCCGTCTCCCGCATCGCCGAACGCCTCACCGCTGGGCCCCCGGCCGACGGCGACGCCCTCTGGCCGCTGGTGGTACTGGCCTGCTCCTCGGGCTTCGTCGCCCTGGTGTGCGGCACGGCGGCCGGAGCCCTCGCCCACATCGCCGACAACGACCTCCAGCTCACCCTCCGCCGCCGGCTCGCCCGGCACATCGGACGGCTACCGCTCGGCCGGCTCACCGACCGAGGCACCGGTGAGGTGAAGCAGGCCGTGCAGGACGACGTGAGCGCGCTGCACACGCTGTTCGCCCACACCCTGCTCGATGTCGTCGCGGTCCTCACCGCCCCGGTGCTGGCCCTGGCCTACCTGTTCACGGTCGACTGGCGTCTGGCCCTCGTCAGCGTGGTGCCCCTGCTGCTGGGCGTGTTCCTGTTCAGCCGGGCCATGTCGGGCGCGGCGGGACAGATGGCCGAGTTCGGTGCCGCCCTGGGACGGATATCCGCAGCCGCGGTGGAGTTCGCCTCCGGCATCGCCGTGTTCAAGAGCTTCGGGCGCGGGAGCAAGGCCCACGAGCGTTTCGTGCGCGCGACCGAGGGCTTCGCCGACTTCTTCTCCGGCTGGGTCCGGTCCACCCTGGTGACCTCCACCGCCGCGATCCTGGTGGTGGCACCGGCCGTGGTCCTGCTCCTCCTGTCCGTCCTGGGCGCGGTGTTCATCACCCAGGACTGGATGACCGGAGCCGATCTCGTCCCCTTCCTCCTGCTCGGCCCCGCCGTCGCCGCCCCCATGGGCGTGGTGGGCCCCCGCATCCAGCAGATCCGTGCCGGCCAGGCCGCCGCCGTACGCATCACGACACTGCTGCACGCCCCCACGCTCGCCGAGCCCGCAGACCCGGCCCTGCCCGACGGCCACCATGTTTCCCTGCGTGGGGTGTCGTTCTCCTACGACGGGCGGGCCGACGTCCTCAGCGGTGTCGATCTCGACCTCGCGCCCGGCACGGTCACCGCCCTGGTCGGTCCCTCCGGCTCCGGCAAGTCCACCCTGGCGTCGCTGCTGCCCCGCTTCCACGACGTCACCGCCGGTACGGTCACCCTCGGCGCCGTCGACCTCCGGGACATCCCCGCGGCCGAGCTGTACCGCCGCGTCGGCTTCGTCCTCCAGGACGTACGGCTGCTGCGCGCCGGCGTCGCCGACAACATCCGGCTGGGCCGCCCCGAGGCCACCGACGAGGAGGTCGAGCGGTGCGCCCGCGCCGCCCGCATCCACGACCGCATCACGGCCCTGCCTGACGGATACGCCACCGAACTCGGCACGACCGTCACCCTCTCCGGTGGCGAGGCCCAACGCCTCTCCATCGCGAGGGCACTGCTCGCCGACGCCCCTGTCCTTGTCCTCGACGAGGCGACCGCGTACGCCGACCCTCACTCCGAGGCGCTGATCCAGGACGCGCTGTCCGAGCTCGCGGCCGGCCGCACCCTCCTCGTCATCGCCCACCGGCTGTCGACCATCCGCTCCGCCGACCGCATCGTGGTGCTGGAAGACGGACGCATCACCGAGCAGGGCCGCCACGACGACCTCCTGGCCGCTCAGGGCCGCTACGCCGCGCTGTGGGAGGCCCAGCGGACCGCGGGCCCGGAAGAGAGCGACGGCACACCGCACCACCGGTCCGCACCCGTGGGGGCCGGCCGCAGGGCGGACGACATCCGAGAAGGAAGTGCACGATGATCCGTCAGCTCTACCGCGTCCTGGGACCGGAAGGCTCCCGCCCTCTGAACCGGCTGCTGGTCCTCCAGTCCGGTGCGGCCGTCCTGCAAGGCGTCGCCTTCGCCCTCCTCGTGCCCGTCCTTCAGGCCCTGCTCGGCGCGGACCCCGACGACGTCTGGCCCTGGCTGACGGCGTTCACCGGCTGCGTACTCGGTTACGCGGCGCTGCAGGGCGCCGCTCTGAGCGGTGGGTTCACCGTCGGCTCCCAGCTTTCCCGGGTGCTGCACCGCCGACTGGCCGACCAGGCCCTGCGCCTGCCGCTGGGCTGGTTCACCCCCGGCCGCACGGCCGAGTTCAGCAGACTGGCCGGACAGAACGTCATCCAGGTGATGAGCACACCGGCCCACCTGCTGCGCCCGTTCCTCACCTCCCTTCTCACCCCGGTGACGCTGGTCATCGCCACCTTCTTCTTCGACGTCCGCACCGCCTTGGTGCTCCTGGTCTGCGCGCCCGTGCTGTTCGCCGTCCAATGGGCCAGTGCTGCGATGCTGCGACGACTCGACCTCGGCCGCGACGCCGCCGCCGGCGAATCCGCGGACCGCGTGCTGGAGTACACGCGCAACCAGCCGGTCCTGCGGGCTTTCGGCCGGACCGCCGAGGGTTACGGAGCGCTGGACGACGCGCTGGTGGCCGAGGCACGCGCCGATCGGCGGCTCATCGCGCGCGGCCTCCCCGGCCTGGTCTCGTTCACTTTCGCCACCCGACTCGTGTTCGCCCTGCTGCTCGCACTCGGGGTCTCCTGGCAGCTCGACGGGTCGCTCACCATCCCCACCCTGCTGGCCCTCCTGGTCCTGCTGGTGCGGCTCATCGACAGCGTGTCGTCCGCAGCCGAGGCCGGTGCGGGCATGCGCATCGCCCGCAACACTCTCGAACGGCTCGGCGCCGTCCTGGACGAACCGCCGTTCCCCCAGCCCGTGGAGCCGCGGACACCCCGTGGCGCGAGTGTGGAGTTCACCGGGGTCGGCTTCCGTTACACCGACGGGACGGCCGACGCAGCTTCCGCACGCCCGGTCCTGAACGATGTGACGTTCCGCCTGCCCGAGCGCAGCATGACCGCACTGGTCGGGCCCTCCGGCGCCGGCAAGACCACGGTCGCCGCGCTGATCGCCCGCTTCCGTGACACCACGGACGGCACGGTCCGCATCGGTGGAGTCGACGTCCGCGAGATCGCCGCCGACGACCTGGCCGCCCATGTCTCCCTCGTCTTCCAGGACGTCTACCTCTTCGACGGAACCATCGAGGAGAACGTCAGGATCGCGTCCCCGGAAGCCGCCCCGGAGGAACTGGCCACTGCCGCCGCCCTGTCCGGGCTCGACCGGGTGATCGCGGAGCTACCCGACGGGTGGGACACCAAGGTGGGGGAGGGCGGGGCGAGGCTGTCGGGTGGGCAGCGCCAGCGCGTGTCCATCGCCCGCGCACTGCTGAAGGACGCTCCCGTCCTCATCCTCGACGAGGCCACGGCCGCGCTCGACCAGGAGAACGAGGCGTTGTTCGCCGATGCCGTGCGCGCCCTGGCCGACCGTAAGACTCTGCTGGTCATCGCGCACCGGCTCAGCACCGTCGTCCACGCGGACCAGATCCTGGTCCTGGAGGACGGTGGGATCACCGAACGAGGCACGCACGACGACCTGGTGACGGCGGGCGGCACCTACGCGGCCTTCTGGCAGCGCCGGGCGCGGGCCAACGGCTGGCGGCTGGAGGCGGCACGGCCATGACCTCCCACCACGCACCAGCGATCCGCCGGACGCAGCTGGAGTACGAGAGAGGGCACGACACGATGAGCACCGACTTGAGGAAGACCTGGGACGAGTGGGCGGGTGCGGTCCCGCGACTGGCGTGCTCAAGCACCCTGGAGCCCTGCGACGACCCCGCGGCCACGGCCACCCGCCTCGCCCAAGCCGCCCTCGCCGACCAGTACATGGTCTACGAGGCAGCAGCCGGCGTCTGGCACTTCGCTGCGGGCTCCGCCGAGAGCCTCACCGCGCACGCGGCCGGCATCACCGCGCGAGCGGTGGGGCGCACCTGGACGGCTCCCACCGACGGCAATCCGCTGACGATGTTCGCCGACACGCTGAGCGCCCTCTCTGCGGCGCACGGCGCGCACGACAGCGAACGTCACTTCTACGGCTGGGCCGCCTTCGAGCTGGCCCACCTCCTCCACGCGGACCCCGCGGCCACCGGTGACGGACCTCTGCTGCACGCGCTGATCCCGTCCGTCGAGGTGACCCTCACCGGGGACCGGACCGTGATCCGCGCGGTGGACGAGGCGTGGCTCCGCAAGGTCTCCGACCTGCTGGCGGAGCCGACGACGCGACATCTCGCTCCGGAGGGGACGACCCCGGAGGTGTCCGAGCGGATCATCGCGGCCGGCTCGGACGCCTATGGCAGGGCGGTGTCCCGAACGGTCGAGGACATCCGCGCCGGGCTCCTGGAGAAGGCCGTCGTCTCCCGGAAGGTTCCGTTGCCCGCCGCTCCGTCCGTGGACTTCCCCGCGACCTATCTCATGGGCCGCCGGGCCAACACCCCGGCCCGCTCCTACCTGCTGGATCTCGGGGGCTACCGGGCGGCCGGGTTCAGCCCGGAGACCGTCCTGGAGGTCGGCGAGGACGACCGCGTCAGCACCCAGCCCCTCGCAGGCACCCGCGCACTTGGAACGGACCCGACGGAGAACGAGCGCCTGCGCGCGGAACTGCTCACCGATCCCAAAGAGGTGCACGAGCACGCCGTGTCCGTACGCCTGGCCTGGGACGAGATGGCGGCGGTGTGCCGGCCCGGGTCCGTCACCGTCGAGGAGTTCATGGCGGTCCGGCCGCGCGGTTCGGTCCAGCACCTCGCCTCACGCGTGACAGGCCGACTGCGGCCCGACGCCGGACCGTGGGACGCCTTCGCCTCGATCTTTCCGGCCATCACCGCCACCGGAGTCTCCAAACGCTCCGCCCTCCAGGCGCTGGCCCGCCACGAGGAGGGGCCACGCGGCCTGTACGGCGGCGCGGTCTTCCGGGGAAGCACCGGTGGCGCCCTCGACGCCGCCCTCGTTCTGCGCACCCTCATCGGCGCGGGCGACGAGACGTGGCTGCGCGCGGGTGCGGGAGTCACCGCTCAATCCAGCCCCGAACGCGAGATCGAGGAGACCTGCGAAAAGCTCCGCAGCGTCGCCCCGCACCTGAGGTTCGCCATTTAAGGAGAAGCCGGAGTCGACAGGGCACACCGAAGCCGGTGAAGTGCATGCTCAGATATCGCACCGATAATCGTTATCGATAGCACGCTCGTTAATTAGCCTGCTTGCCGATGCGTGGTCTCTGTGACAGCCTCGGCCGGGAGAGTGCACAACAGGAGGACGCTGAAAGCTGCCGCCGCAAAAAGGGCGGTGGTCTGAATTCATGGAGATGAGTGAAGTGGCGACGTCCCTGCAACATCGGCCGCACCCCGGTCATGACCATGCGCACGCTGCGGGCTGCGGACATGTCGCAGTCCCTCACGGCGATCATGTCGACTACGTGCACGACGGGCATCTGCACCGTGAACACGACGGCCACGCGGACGAGTGCGAGGCTGGCGAGCACCGGGAGCATTCCGAACATGCCCACGCGCACGGCGAGGGCTGCGGGCATGTGGCGGTTCCGCATGGTGACCACATGGACTACGTGCATGACGGCCACCGGCACGCGGCTCACAACGGCCACTGGGACGACCACTGACTGTTTCGCGTGCACCATCCGAGTGCGCAGAATGCACCCCTATTCTCCGGGGGTGCATTCTGTGTTCTTCCGTATTCGCGCAGAGAAATTCTGCGCGGGGTTGAGTGGCGGAGTCGCGAGATCCGACAGCGTGGCGAAGACCGTCATTTCCACGTCGCTCATGAGTCCTCGATCGCCGCCCCTCCACGGGGGCGGAAGTGTCTGTGCCCGCCGGGCGTACGTTCTCTGCCCAGCCCTCGGCCGGTCGGTGCCGACGAGGCCCGTGCCGCTGCCCTCATGAGGGCAGCGGTGATCATTGTTCCCCCGTCGCCGCGCGTGCTAACTCCCGGCCGTTCGCACGACGCTCAGGGCACCGCCCCCGGAGAGCCGGCGCGCCGGGCGAGCGCTGGCGCCGAGGGCGGGTTCCCAGCGGAGCGCACTCCGCCGTGCGCCGGGTACCTCATCGGGAGCGGGGCGGCAGACGGTGCAGGCGGAGGTCGAGAAGCCGTGCGTCCCTCACCTCGGCTGTCATGTACGTGCAGTAGGGCTGTCGCCGCCTGTCGGTCGGCGATCCCGGGTTCAGCAGACGCAGCCCGCCGGGTGTGGTGGTGTCCCACGGAATGTGGCTGTGGCCGAACACCAGGGCGTCGAGGTCGGTGAAGCGCTCCTGGCACCGCTGCTCGCGGCCCCGCGCCGGTCCCGTCTCGTGGACGACCCCGAAGCGGATCCCACCGCACTCCACCCGTGCCACTTCGCCGAGCCGGGCCCTCAGCTCCGGCCCGTCGTTGTTGCCGTGAACGGCGACCAGGCGCCTCGCACGGGCCTCGAACAGGTCCAGAGTGGCCGTGTCCGTCCAGTCGCCCGCGTGGAAGACCACGTCGGCCTCGTCCACCGCCGCGAGGAGGGGCGGGGGCAGCACCCTGGCCCGTTTGGGTACGTGCGTGTCCGAAGTCAGCAAGAGGCGCACAGCCCGCTCCCGTTCCGCCGGTTCAGACATTGCGGTCTGCCGGAACCGCACCTTCCACTGGACAACGTAGAGGATGCCCGTGGCGCTGCGCATCGTGGCGGCGAGGACGCCACCCATCTTTGGGCCCAGCGGGAGCCGGCCGGCGTGTGGAGCAAGGGGCCGGGGTCGAGCACTCGCGGGACTGCTCCGCTCACCGTGCTGAGTGAGCCGGGTGGCGGAGTGCGCGCGTGAGATTCCTCGCGCGGGGAACCCACGGCTGAGGGATCCACGAGCGGAGCCAGGACCGGGAAACGGAGACGAACCCATGGCCAACACGATCGGCACGTCACGGACGGGCATGGCATGGCCGGCGAGTATCCGGTTGCCGGGAATCCTGCTCGGGGTGGGGATGGGCGGCTTCGTCGACGGCATCCTGTTGCACCAGGTCCTTCGCTGGCATCACATGCTCTCCAGCACCGACGAGGACCACATCGGGGTGAAGTACTACAACCCCCAGACGGTCTCGGGCCTGGAGATGAACACCCTTTGGGACGGCATTTTCCACACGGTGTGCTGGCTCGCGATCCTCACCGGCCTCGCCCTCCTGTACGCGCGGGTCACGCGCAACCGGCGGCGGGTGTGGACTTCACGGGTGCTGTGGGGCTGGATGCTCGTCGGCTGGGGCCTGTTCAACCTCGTCGAAGGCGTCCTGGACCATCACATCTTGGGGATCCACCACGTCTACGCCGGAGACAGCCAGGTCTGGTGGGACATCGGCTTCCTCGTCCTGGGTGCCCTGCTGGTGGCCGGGGGCTGTCTGCTCCAGCGCAGCGGGCAGCCCTTCGACCCGCGACCCGTCGCCGAACGGGGCGAAGGCCGAGCCGCCTGATGGACCACGACATGCCTGCGCAGGGGCACACCGCGGGCAGCAGCCTCCTGGGGTGGCTGCTGCCCGCCGTCGTCCTCCTGGCGGTCGCCGGCGCCTACCTGCTGCTCGCCCGCCGGGCCGAGCGCCGCAACCCGGTCCAAGGCTGGAGCCGGTGGCGGACCAGCGGCTTTCTGAGCGGCATCGTGCTGCTCGGCGTGGCCGTGCTGCCGCCCATGGCCTCGATCGCGCACGAGGACTTCCGCGGTCACATGGCCCAGCACATGCTCATCGGCATGTACGCGCCCCTCGGGCTCGTCCTAGGAGCCCCCGTCACCCTGCTCCTGCGCACTCTTCCCGCATCACAAGGGCGGCGGTTGACCGCCGTACTCCACAGCCTGCCCGCCCGGGTGCTCGCCCACCCGGCGGTTGCGCTGTGCCTGTCGGCCGGGAGTCTCGCGGTTCTCTACTTCACCCCTCTGTACAACGCGACCGCGAGCAGTTCGGCGGGGCATTGGGTGTTGCACGGGCACTTCCTGCTGTCCGGCAGCCTTTTCGCCTACGCCATCGCCGGACCCGACCCGGCACCGTCCCGCCCCGGCGTGCGCGCCCGGCTGGTCTACCTGGGCATCGCCATCGCGGTCCACGCCATCATTTCCCAGCTCATGTACGGCGGCTTCCTGGTCCACGTCCACGCTCCCGTCCACCAGGTCCAGGGCGGCGCGGAGATCATGTACTACGGGGGTGACATCGCCGAACTCCTGCTGGCCGCTGCCTTGGTGGCCACCTGGCGCCCCGGCCCCCGGCGCGCGGTCCGCCGTGCACCCGTCGCGCACCTCACGGCAGCGGAACGCACCTGACACCGAGTGGTGGACAGTCCCGGGTGGGACGGGAAGGCAGGCATGCCCCGCCTGTCATGGGGGCGGCCGGTACCTGCGCCGCCCCGGCGGCCGTGATCTTGTGGACGTCCGGGTGCAGGTGGCGCTGGGTGGTGGTTGGTGAACCGTGGCCGGCGATCCTGCGGAGGACGTGTACTTGGACCCCGGCGTCGGCGAACCAGGTGAGTGCGGTGTGCCGGAGGTCGTGGTGGCGCAGATGCTCGTAGCCGAGCTTGGTGGCCACGTTGTCCCAGTGGGTGGCGTCGCGCAGGACGGCGGTGGAGGTACGTTCGCCGGGCGGGCCTGTGAACAGGTGGGCGTCCGGCTGGGGGTCGGCGGACAGGATGCGCTGGGCGACGAGAGGGCGGATCTCCTCGACGATGGGAACTCTGCGGGCTCGCGTGCCCTTGGTGCCCTTGTCGGTCAGCCCGCCGGGGGCGGGTGTGGTCTGACGGCGCACGGTCCAGATCCACTGGGTGGTGTCGATGTCTCCGATGCGGCAGCCGGAGATCTCGCCGATCCGTGCGGCGGTGCACGCGGCGAAGGCGACCACGTCTCCCCAGCCGCGGTACTGGTCGTGGGAGGCGGCCACGAGTGGGTCGGCCAGTGCGATGAGTGTTTCCCAGTCGGGCAGGGTGAGTGCGCGGGGGTCGAGGAGTTCGTCCTCGGCCTGCTTGTAGAGCTTCTGCCAGCCGGTCACCCGGGCGGGGTTCACTTTGATGATGCCGTCGCGGACTGCCTGCTCCATGACGCGGACCAGGACGGCGATGGTGTTCTTGACCGTTGAGCGGCTGAGCTCGTCGGCGATCCAGTTCTGCACGGTGCGGTCGACAGCACCGCTGGTGATCATCCGGACCGCGAGGTGGCCCAGGGCGGGCACGACGCGCATCCGCCAGCCGACGAGATAGGGTCACCGAGCTGCTTCGCGAAGTCTCGCTCCACGCAACCGGCCGCCCGGCATCCACACCGATCGCCCCGCCGAGCAACGCTCCTGCGAGCCCGGCCTGACGGGCACCCCGTGGTGCCCCGCCGCCACAGCACCACGGCGGTCGACCAGCTCTCCGAGGCAGGACAGACCAGATGCCGTACCACCCCCCCCATCCGGTGCCTCTGCGGTGACACCTCCCCGGCCGCATCCGCCTCGAACTCGGCCGTGCCAGCGCCGACGAGATCCTGACCGACGTCTTCGCGCACGTCCCGGACACCGTCGAGCGCATCTACATCACCGCCGGCGCACCCTGGCACCTGGGCACCGACCGGTACGCCTACCTCAAGGACGCCGTCCTGGCCTGGCTCGCCGCCCCCATGCGCGGCGGCTGGAAAGTCGAATCCGGCCGCGGACGCGACCGCCTGGCCGGTCACTTCCTTCACGAGAGGAACCCGGTCGGCCGGTGGGAACGCGGTGAACAGCACGTCCAAGTCCGCAGCATCAACGAATGGTTCGACCCGGAGGGCGCGGACGTCGCCATCGTCCGCGAGACCTTCACCCTGATGTGGAGGACTCTCAACGCGAGAAGGACGGCTGGCCGGACGTCGTACTGATGGGCTCGCCGAGCCAGACCGGACGCGACCTGTGGACCCGGACCATCCCCACGCGCGAGGACGCCGAGTGGAGGGGCGTTTACCCCGTCATGTCGGAGGAAATCCGCCAACTCCTCCGCGCCACCTCCGGGCAGGGCCGCACCGAACTGATCACCCCTCCCCGCCTCCCGCAGCAGCTGCCCGGCTTCTACGAGTTCGACCGCACACTGGCGTACGGCAAGCACACCTGGAGCGGGGGAGTGGGCGCTCCCCGACGGGTCACCGCCCGCACCTTCGCCTCCTCGACCGAGAAAGAGCAGACAAGCCGCGCTGTTCGCGCCGAGCCACTGGCAGATCAGGGTGACCATCCCCGACACCTGGAACCACGTCGGAATCCTGCCCTTCGCCGTCGAAGGCGACCGCTCATGGATCTACCCGCACCAGGCCGACCGCTCCTTCGTCACCTGGGCGCGGTGCCGAGGTGAACATCGCCCTGCGCAACCCCATCGCCCCGTGGAAGATCGAGATCCTGGACGGGCTGCTCTGGAAGGACGGCTCCCCCCTCAGGGACTGGGGCCGACAAACTGAAGTCGGCGTGGTCCGCCCTCGCAGCCGCGCCGACCTCAGCGGAACCCCCGAGCTCCGCCAGGCCAAAAAGCTCGCCTCCCGGGGCGTACGCAGCATCCTCCTCTACGGAATCGGCGGCTTCGCCCAGCGCCCGACCGACCGGCACCACCGGCAGCGTCCCGATCGGCAGCGAGTCCCAGATTCCGCCCGACGCCCGCGTGATGACCATCACCGACGGCACCGTCACCTGGGAGCGCAGCCGGATGACCCGCAACCCCAACGGTCACCCCGAGTGGTCGGCCGGGATCTGGTCGGCCGCTCGCGCCGCCCTGCTGTCCACCCGGGTCAAGCCGCGAGCCCGCTCCCGCCGCCGGCAAGGGCAACAACCCCATGGCCCACGTCGGCGTTCTCCACGAGCCGCCCGGCAGCACCGTCGCCTTCAACACCGACTCCTGCACGGTCACAATCCCCGCCGACTGGCGCCCTGCAACGGCGAACCCGGCGACTACAAGCTCAAGGGCATGAGCCCCGGCATCGGCACCGCCCCGAGCACCTGGGAGGAGTACCGCGCGGTCAGGGCGCTCAGCCGGTCACACCTCAAGGAGCAGCAGAGCGGACTCACCTGACATCCGCTCCACTCCCGAACGAAGAGGAAGACCCCCAGCCATGCCTCCCCGCCGCCGCAACGGCCAGACCGCCCCTGCTCCCAGCGAAGCAGCCCGGCTGTCGAACGTCCTGATCGACGAAGGTTTCACGAAGCGCGAAATCGCCGCGATTCGGGCGCAACAGCGGCGTCATCAGCCACTTCTACGCCCGCGGTCCGCGCTCGGGGCACTCGTACACCGCCGCCTTGCTCACCGTCGTCCAGGGAGATCCAGTCCGGCGGTCCACGGGATCATGAATACCTCAAGGCACTCGCCAGCCAGTACGTCACCAGGCGGTGTAGGAAGTCCGGGCAACTCGCTCGTGTCCGGGGGAGGGACACCGTCAAGCACGCGCCCAACGACCAATAGTCCTCCGGCCTCGCGCGCGCCGGCCGACAGCACATCTCATCCGGTGCTTCCCGCCTGAAGCCCGTCATCGACGCTGCCGCTGACGAGTTCGTCGCCATCACCGTCCGCGCGTCGAAGAGGCGCTTCCTCTTGGCCCCCGATGACGAATACCCCGACCGGCCGGGCGGAGCGCGGGTCGTGCAACGCCTCGACGGAACCGAGGAGCGCAGCTACGGAGGCGAGCGCGCCGGGCTCCACGCCCGGGAGTGGCAGCAGCGCATCACCGTCAACCCAGGAGATGTGACGGCCGCCATCACCAGCTGGATGGTAGAGACGGGGCGCGCCGCCGAGGGGACCAAGATCACCCACCTTGAGGTTCGTGGCTGGAAGCCCCGGAACTGATCAGGTCCGTTCCCGCGACCCGGCCAGGACCCTCAGCATGCCGTCGGCGCTCGTCGAAACGTGCGGTAACGGAGCACGGGATGGGTGTAAAGGAACGCGTATAGGCGCAGATTTGTGAGCTGTTCATGCGATTAGGCGGTTTAGCGCAGAACGGGACGTGTATTGCGACAGGCTCCTGTTTCCTGGCGGCGTGGCGTGGAGGTGGCCGCAATGGGGAGCGGGACTGCGACGTCCTGCTGCTACCTGTCAGCTGTCCTCCCGCCCGGTGAACCCCGACCAGTGTCAGGAGCGCAATATGCCACCTTCAGGGATTGATCGTGCCGTTTTTCCGTGTCTGGAGGCGGACCTGGACAGGGTCCGTGACGCTCTTGGACCGGTGCGTATCCAGGGCAGGCCCGAACTCGACGCGCTCACGCTGGACGGGCCCGGTTCGTCCCGCAGCCTGGTCCGTCCCACCCTTGCCCTGCTCTCGTACTACGTTCTTACCGATCCTTCGGCGCCGGCCGATGACCGGGCTGTGCTCGCAGCCGCAGCCGTCGAGATGCTGCACCTTGGCGCGCTCTACCACGACGACGTCGTGGACCACGCTCACGAGCGTCGGGGCCGCCCGAGCGCCAACGCGGTGTGGGGTGATCACCTCGCCATCCTCGCCGGGGACTGCGTGATGCTGACCGGGCTGAACATGCTGGCGCAGCTGGGGCAGCGCGAAGTCATCGAGGGAACGATGGCGAACGAGCGGATGTGCGCCGGCATGGTG
Organism: Streptomyces parvus; assembly: GCF_032121415.1. NCBI lineage: Bacteria > Bacillati > Actinomycetota > Actinomycetes > Kitasatosporales > Streptomycetaceae > Streptomyces > Streptomyces parvus. The sequence goes on from NZ_CP135079.1 coordinate 6,977,232, forward strand.
ATGGAGGCGGCCGACCTGCATACGGCCTCGCGCAGCGAGCAGGCCTACTTCGACGCGATCGATGGCAAGACGGCGCAGTTGTTCGCCCTGGCCTGCCGGCTGGGGGCGATGCAGGCGCACAAGGCCGGCGGTCGGCAGGACGGCCGGGAGGAGAGCCGGGAGGAGGCACTGGCCGGATTCGGCTGGCAGTTCGGGCACGCCTACCAGCTACGCGATGACATCCTCGACCTGACGTCCACCGTCGAGGAGCTGGGCAAGCCCGTCAACACCGATCTGTCCGAGGGCGTCTACACCCTGCCGGTCATCCGCGCGGCATCCCGCGACCGCGACCTTGCCCGCCTCTTGGGCAAGGAGCTGACGCAGGAGGAGGCCGCGCGTGCACGGGACCTCGTTCTCGCCTCCGGGGCCGTGCAGGAGGCACAGGCGGTTGCCGACGCGCACATGACCACAGCCGCTGATCAGCTCGCCGATCTCGCCGATCGCCCCCGCGCGCTCGACGGGCTGGCGGCCTACGCCCGGGCGATGCTCGACCGGCCCACCGCGTCCCCGCCCGCGGCAATTCCCCAGCAGGTCAAACAGGCCCCTCAGGCCCAGGGCAGCGCGCACGCTCAGCAGGTCACCCAGTGGATGAAGAACTGGTTCGTGGAGACCGGTATCGCCGCCACCCCGGCGGAGGCCGACCACCACCGGCTGACGGGCACCCTGTGGATCGTTGAGCAGGTCCTCCCTCGGGTGGCGGACACGGCTGGCAACGCCGATGGCTGCGACGCCGGCCTTTCCGAAAGGAGGCAGGCCTCCGCAGCCCTGGGCACGGTGTTCGGTGTGTGGGACGACATGTTCGAGGATCCGCAGCTGACGGACCCGCAGGCCATTACCGCACTGAGGGAAGGCCTGGTGGCGACCCTGCGCCAGGACCCGGCTGCACCGTCGCACGGCGCGATCTCGACGGCCTGGGCGCAGTTGTGGCCGCGCCTGTGCAAAGGCAGGACAGTGCGATGGCAGGAGGCGTTGCTCGACAACATCGAGGAATGGCTCCACGCCTGCGAGCGTGAGGCATGTCACCGCATCAGCGGCTACATCCCCTCAACAGCGGACTGGCTGCCGCTGCGGAGGTCGACCGGTGGATTCGAGATCGGCCTGGCGTGCTCGGAGGTCCTCCTGGACCGGGAGGTCCCGCCGGCGGTGCGCAGCCACCACATGGTCCGGCGTCTTGAGGACCTCGGCTTCTTCGCCCTCTTCGCTGAGAACGACCTGGTGGGACTGGACCAGGACGAGGCAGACCAGGTCCCCTACAACCTGGTCAGGGCGATCCGCCACGAAACGGGGTGCAGCCGCGCGGAGGCCATCGAGCGGGTGGAGCGCCAGGTGGCGGAAAAGCGCGCCCAGTTCACCACGGTGTTCAAGTACTTGCCCGTACTCTTCCGCACGTTGCCCGGCCTGTCCGGCCAGGGCAACCGGTACGCGGCAATCTATGACATGTTGAAACTGTTCCTTGATGTGCGGCAGGCCAAGTCCGAAAGGTACCGGCCTCAGACCGCAGCTGGGGGACCGGACCTGGAACGCCTGCGCCGTGAGGTCAGCCGGCCTGGCGTCCCAGAGCGTTCCGCACGCTAAGTCCGGAAGTAACAGAGGTCACGGTGTTCCCCGCGGGGGCTGCTCGCGCGGGGAACACCGCCCTCATCGATCCGCCGCCTTCCCGGCCGGGACCGGGTCCCCATCCGCCTGTCGGCCGATCCGCACGGTGGCTGTCAGAGCGGACCTGGTGCGCCGGTGGAAGGCCAGCAGGCCGATGAGGCCGACGGCGGTGAACCAGGCCAGCTGGAGGGCGAAATCCGCCGCCGGCACGGTGGTCGAGAAGCCCGCCGCCGTCGCGGCCTGCATGGCACCGTAGGAGGGCAGCCAGCGCACCATGTCGCTGTTCGCTCCGCCGCTGGCGAGGGGATTCTGCAAGCCCAGGTCCACGACACTGATCATCACAATGGCGAACATGCCCTCCACCTCGCGGCGCAGGAGCGTGCCGAGGGCCACGCCCAGCGCGCCGTAGGTCATCGCCGTGCAAAACAGCGCCGCGCCGAGCAGCACAGGCTGCCTGGGCGACCAGAAGCAGCAGATGACCGCGGTGGCGTAGGAACAGACCCCCACTGACGCGATGACCAGACAGGCGACCTTCGCCAGCCCCAGCGGAACCCGGGGAAACCCAGCCATGGACAGACGCCGGTCGAAGGCCTCATGGCTGAAAGTCGCCGCGAACATCATGAACCCGATGATCAGCGTGACCCCGTTCAGAGCCCCGGTGATCTGGGTGATCTTGTCACCTCCGGCGGTCAACACGTGACCGGTGCCGTGCAGCCGGAACTGCACCGGCTTCTTGGCGATGGCCCAACCCGTCATCATGACCCACACCGGCAAAAACACCGCCACGAGCAGCATGGCGAACCGGTTCCTGGCGTGCTCCACCAGCCCATAACGCGTAGCGAGCTTGAACAGCCGCACCCCGCGCCTCACCGCGCATCCTCCTGCCGTCCATGCAGCACACCGTCCCGCAACCGCCACACCTGATCGAGCCGGTCGGTGTCGTAGGCCAGATGCGAGACGACGAGGACCGATCGGCCGACCGCACGCAGGTCTCCGACCAGATCCCAGAACCGCAGATACGTCTCCCAGTCGAAGCCCTGGTACGGCTCGTCCAGCAGCAGCACCTGCGGGTCGTGCATCACCGCGAGTGTCAGGTTCAGCTTCTGCCGCGTGCCGCCACTGAGCGTCCCCACCAGGGCTCCGACGTACTGGGCGAAACCCAGGATCGCCATGACCTCCTCGGCCCGCCGCAGATCCGCAACGTCATAGGCCGCCGCGAAGAACTCCAGGTGCTGACGCACCGTGAACGCGTCGTTGAGCACCACGTGCTGAGGGCAGTACCCGAACCGTCCACCGTGCCGGACCGTGCCCCGGTCCGGTCGCAGCTCCCCCGAAAGGATCTTCAACAGCGTTGACTTGCCCGCCCCGTTCTCGCCGACGATACCCACCACCGACCCCGCAGGCAGCGCGACATCAACACCGCGCAATACCCGCCGAACGCCGTAGGAATGGTGGACTCCCTCTGCCTCCATCAACGCCCCCTTCCTCAGCCCTGACGTAGGCCGAATGGATGTCCCACAACTGCCAACGAACCGACGGCCGCAAGGAAACGAGGCAAGAGCGGACGAGCGGCGCGAAGCGCCTTGCGCGCCGACGATCAGGGTGCGCTCACCGGTATTGCGCGCCGGGCGGGGATCAACGCACAGGATCACCAGCTCCCACGGCAGCGCGCAGCAGATGATCCCAACTGATCGCTCCGGAGAGTGACCGCAGAGCAACATCGGTGGCGTTTGCCAACAAGCATGCTGATTTGCCAAGTGTGCTGCGTTGTCACAGCGTCGACGGCAACGCCCCGGCGCGAGGAAGCAGTTGCTCCCGTCGGTCCGGCAGTTCAGCGGCGCAGGGCGACGGGGGCGCAGATCGTTGGCCCCGTCACGAGCGTGTTCTGGCACCTGAGTGAGTACGGCACGGGCGAGGAGTGGTAGCTGCTGCGCAAGACCACCGCGGAGCTGGATGCGCCAAGCCTGGAGGCCCACCCGTGGGACGATCCGGCTCGAGTGCCGGGCTCGGGCGAGCGGGGGTTCCGGATTCCCTCGGCGGCTCGGATCCGGTTTCACACACTCGATTCGGCTCGGGGTGCTGTCCCCCCGCGAACTGGAGAGCGGGTGTTTGCGCTGCCGGGACCATGCCGCTAGCGATTGTCACTCCGAGCCGCAGGCGCACCGCCACAACGACAGCTAGACACGCTAAGTGATGAGACAATCACCGAACGATATCTACGCGAGTTCGTCGAGAGAGGTCTCATGCGCATTTTGAAGAGGGTCCGGGTCGCTGCAGTCGCCCTGGGGGTAGCGGCCGGGGCGCTGATGGCTTCGGCCGGCCCGGGGACATCGGTCTCGCAAGCAGCGGCGCCCGCGGACGGTGCCGCCGCTGCAGCGTCGCGCATCTACGGCGTTGAGATCGTCAAGGAGGGCGGCGGGGTCAACGACCTGCAGCCCCAGAGTGTCCGCTGCCCGCAGCGGAAGGTCCCGATCGGCGGAGGTGGCGAAGCCAGCTTCGGTCATACTCCCTGGGGCCACGACATCCAGCTCGTCAGCAGCGTCCCGCTGATCGAGGGCGGCCAGCCCGTCGGCTGGCGGACGTCCGCTTACAAGACTGTTCCCCCCGGCATGACCCTGACGACCTACGCTGTCTGTGCCTACCCGCCCAACGGCTACGAGGTCATTCAGAGCGCCACCATGCCGGCCCCCAATGACAAGCGGACCACATTGTCGTGTCCCGCCGGGAAGGTGGCGCTGGGCGGAGGTGGCGAGGTCTGGGATACGGACGCCTGGCTGAGCAAGTCGCATCCCACTCCGGTCAGTGGCACGGCCCAGCCCACCCAGTGGGCACTCGGCACCGCCGGGTGGGAGACGGCCACCGCCGTGGTCCACGCGGTCTGCACCGACCCCGTCCACGCCCTGACCGTCACCCATTACAACGCCGCCTCCGAAAGCCCCTACGGCGGTCTGCTCAAATGCCCCGCCGGGACCGTCGTCGCCGGGGGAGGCGCGTCGGCCAACGGGCCTGCGGCCAGCCTCATCTCCAGCCGCCCCGCCAAGGCGGCCGAGACCGGCTCGCGCGACGGCTGGTGGGCCCAGGGCAGCGACAACCTGAAGAGCTCCAACATTGACCTCTACGTCATGTGCACCGAGCCCGTCTAGGTACCGCTCTTCGCTGAACGCAAGCGGTCGCCCGCCTGAGCCTTTGCGTAGGCGGGCGACCACTTGACCGGCAGTGGGGGACGACGTCGCTGACGTCAGCGGGTGGCGGCCCTGCCCGCGTGCGGCAGGTGCGACTCCAGTTGCGCTTGGATGCTGTCCCACGCCCCAGCAGCCGTCCAGCACGGCCAGGGAGCGGCTGTCAGGATCTCCCGGACGGTTCGACGACGCCAAGACCTCCCGCCGAGCCTTACGTGGCTGATCCCGCTGACGGTCCCTTCCCAAGGGCCTCGTTCGGCTGGACTCGGGATGCCCGCAGGGGTGGTGGTGGGGCAGGTCGGGGGCGGTGTCGGCGGAACTGGAAGTGGGCGACGTGATCGCTGCCGTCGCTCAGCTCCAGGTGGAAGGTCCGGCAGGTGCCGGCCCATGCCCGGTCGGTCTTCCAGACGTGGGTGTAGGTATCGGTGGCCGCGTCGTAGGTGAGACCGGAGGGGCTGACGGCGCCGGAGTCGACCGGGTCGGCGGCGGTGCCGTCGCAGGCGGTCTGCTGGGACGACGGGGAGCCGTCGGTGAGGACGTCCAGACCCTTGTCGCCGCCGAGGGAGAATGTGATGGGGATGCTGCGGTCGGCGTTGACGGAGTTGACGGCCGGAGCGTTGTGCACGGGCGTGTGGAAGCCGGTGAAGGGGAAGGCTGGGGTCGGGTTCTCGACCTCGGTGCTCACCTGGTCGCGCCCGATCGCCTCCTCGCGGAAGTTGATGGCCTCGGCGTCGACCGTGACTGTTCCGCCCGCGGTGGGGACAACCGTCAGGGTGATCGACACGGGGTCGGTGAAGGAAGCCAGGTGCCAGCACCGGCCGGTCGTCCCGTTCGGGAACCCGCAGTGCCAACCGCTGTCCCCCGCCTGGAAGGAGGTCACCGTGGCGGCGGCACCGGACAACGCGACATTGACCATGCTGGACCTGCCCAGGAAATCGGGGCTGGAGTTGGGGACGTCGAGGGTGACGGTGTAGGGGCGTCCACCTGGACGGGCCCGGCCGGCGCGGCGAGGTCGACGACGGAATCCGCTTGGGCGGGTGCGGCCAGGGCGAGCATGCCGCACGTAGTGGCCGCCGCGGTGAGGAGGACCACAAGACCGCGCCGACGGGCCGGAGCCGCGGTAAGGGTGGAACGGGGCATGGTGCGCCCTCCGAAGGGATCGAGTCGTACCGCGGCGGCCCTCAGTGGCAGGTCACGACGCGTCACGGCGATGGACGTACCTACCCGCACGGCGGCAGGGATCGGTGACACAAAGGAGTTGTTGGCGCGCGCCGTGTCACTGGCAGTGATCCTTCCACGAGACCTTCACATCGGTGCTGGCTTCCCCTGATCTGTCTGGATAGCGACCGGCTGGCGTGAAATTGGGAAGAGAAGACGGCTCCGCAGCGGGAGAGCCGGATGCAGCGTCCGGAGCGGGCTGTCCGCCATTACCCGGGCAGCGGGGCGGGCAGCACGGCCGTCGGCTACTACCGAGCGGAGCCTGTGGTCGGCACCGAGATAAAGCGGATCACCGCCGGCCCGCCCCGGGTCCGCGGGGAAGGCGGTGGCGCCGCACGGGGCGGATGGCAGAAAGCGGAGCCACCCGCTGCCACAGGTCGCCCGAAACAAGAGCAGCACGCACCTGGCCATCGTGCCGGTCAACATCATCGGGGCACGGGCCCGCAGCTCAACTTATTCGGAAGGGGACGGCCTGGAAGAAGGGATGCGGGAAGTTCCTCCGGACGGCCCCCGTGACGGCTGCCCTGGGGGCGCCGTGCGGGTCCGGGCAGCGGCCTGGACCCGCACGGCGCGGTGGTCAGGGCTTCGCGTCGGAATCCCCACCGGGGGTGGGCTTGGGCGTGTCGGTCTGGCCGCCCTGGTTGAGCATCCCGCCGAGGGCGCTGAGGTTTCCGCCTCCGCCGGTCAGGGCCGGTGCCGCCTTGCCGGCCGCATCAACCGCGATCTGGGCCATCTTCTGGAGGTGTTCGGTGGCGGTCTTCAGGGCTTCCTGGGCGCGTACTCCGGCTTCCTTGTCGTTGGTGGCGGCGGATTCGATGCCCTTGCTGAGTACCTGGCTCATGGTGTCGAGGCCGCTCATGTCGCGGAACAGGTTCGCGGTGGCGAGGGCCTGCACCGTCTGGAGGCCGACCGGGTCGGGCATCACCACCGGCGGTGCGAACTTCACCTGGGAGGCGCCCATACCGGCCGCCGTGGTGTCGAGGTTCTGCGCGCGTGAGGCGGTGGACACGGGGGCGATGTCGGCCGGTGTGATCTGGATGGGCGAGTCCTTCCAGTTCCAGAAGCGAGTGAGGTCGATCTTCTCAGCCGAATTGGACCGGCCGAGGACGGCCTCGGCGAAGACGCCGTTGGTGGCGATGGCGATCGTGTTGGTCACCGGTGCCCCGAACGTGTTGTCGCTCGCCTTGCGGGAGTCGGTCCACTCCTCCCGTTCCTCCTCGCTGGCGAAGTTCCAGCGGAAGCCGAGGTAGTTCCCGGTGGCCGCGATCGGCTTCGGGTCCAGCAGGGTACCGAGCGGGAACGGCGCGGCGGTCGAACCCGCCGGAGCGTACGAGTAGTTGGCGAGGATGCGGCTGAGCGTCAGCTCGTCGGCGTTGGCCCACACGGCCTGGCTGTAGTGCCGACGGTTGTCGTTCAGGTGGTCCAGGACCGCCTGGGGCACGTTTCCGCCCCGCACGTGAAAGCCGAGCGACGCGACGTAGGTGCGGCTGCCGGACTTCACCGTCGAGCCGAACAGCCCGCAGATGGCCGAGGCGCCCCCGGCGTCCTCGGACAGGTCGGGTGCGACGGTGGTGGTCGCGGCGACGCCGAAGTTGGCTACGCCCGACGTCATCTTCAGGCGCAGCCCGGAGAGGCTGCCGCGGGCGGTTTTGCCGGACCAGGCGTCGTAGGAGATCAGCTTGTCGGCGCCGCGGAAGGTGTAGGACGCCTGCTGCGCGCCGGAGCCGCCGATGTCGCCGCAGCCGAAGGTGTGACTCGGGAAGACCACCTGGATGCCGCGGATTCCGGTGTCGTCGGACCAGACGTCGATCCTGGACGCGTAGGAGGAGTCCTCCTTCGGCTCGTCGTCGAAGGCTAACGTTGCCTCTCGTTGCAGAATCCGGCGCACTGCCCCGTTGCTCATCAGCACCCAGTTGTCTCCGCCGGCGGCCGAGGCGATCTGCGCCAGCCCGGTGACGCTCTGAAGGCCGCCGGCCGTGGGACGGACCATGGTCGTCGCACCGGACTCCACCAGGAAGGGCATGGTTTCGGTGCTGGACTGGGACTGGACGACGGCCCAGAGCGCACCGTCGGGCGTGGCGGACAGACGCTGCACGCCCGGCCCGCTCCGCTGCACCCAGCCGGTGCCACTGCGCTCGTACACGACCCCTTGCCGGGAGTACCACAGCTTGTCCTTGCCGGAGACGGCGATGTCGTCGGCCGTGACGCCCAGGCTCGACCATGTGTTCTGGCCACGTTGATGGATTATGTTGTTGGTGCCGATCATGTAGACCGAGTCGTCCGCGCCGCAGGCGATGCGCAGCCCCCACCCGGTCGCCGGGTCAGTTCGCCAGGTCGTCCCGTCGAACTGGACGATCACGTTGTCGGTGGCTCTGAGTGCCCAGACGGTGTTCTTGCCCGGTGCGATGCGGGACAGGCCCCCGCCCAGCCCCGTGGTGGGCAGCGCATTCCACCGCTGCGTCGCCGGGTCGAACCGGACCGGGCTGCCGTCGGCCTTGCGCACCCCGTACACGCCCATCGTCGAAGCGGCGATGTCGGCCAGCTCCACCCCGTCGAACTCCTGCGTGCTCGGCACCTCCGGTGCCGAGCACGCGTCGAGCCTGCGCACGGCGGTGTCGAACGGATTCGCCGCGCGGATCTTCGCCGCCCAGTCCACCGGCGCCACCGACGCGAGCACCTCCTTGTACCGCTGGAGGCTGGTGTGGGTGAAGGTGAGTTCCTGCAGCGGGATGAACAGGCAGCGTTCCAGCTTGGTCGGCTTGGTCGTCACGTTGTAGACCTGGACGACCTCGTAGTACTGCACCGACATCGCGTGCATGTGGTTGTAGTTGGTGACCACCCGGGTGATGACCTGGTCCTTCTCCGTCTGCATCGTCTCGCGTACGACCGTCATGTTCCGGGTGCGGGCCGCGGTCGCCAGCTGCTGGGTCCGCGCGCTGATCCGCTGCGTCGCCTCCTGCGCGACCGTTTTCACGCCTGTGGAGCGCGACACCGACGTCGCGATGCCCGTGTTCGACGACTTGCTCCAGTTGCCGCCGCCGCCGATGCCGAAGAGTGCGACGCCGACGCTGCCGCCTGAGCTGGACGACTGGCTGGACTGGAACCCTAGGGAGCTGCCGTCCTGCTCCTCGCGGGCGATCGCGTTCGCGACCTCGCTGATCGACCGGTTCTGCTCGGTGGTTCCGGACAGCGCCTCGTCCTCGGACGCCGTCTCGGTGCCGGTGGCCCTGGTGGTGCGCTGCCAGTCGACGACCGCGACCCTGGTGCTCTCGCCGGGCGCGAGCGCGAGGCTATGCAGCAGGCGGCCGAGCGTGACGCCCTGGGCCGACCAGCTTTGCTCCGTGGTGATGACCATGCCCTCGGCCGGGCGGTCGTAGAACGGCAGGTTCTCCTCGCCGAGGTCGATGGCGCCGGTCAGTTTGCGCGCCGGATTCGCCCCGGGGATGTCGGTGAGCACCACCGAGCGGTACCGGACGATCTCCGTCGGGTAGTTGCCGGTGGTGGGGAGCAGGTCCTTCGGCGTCGGGCCGTCGAGCATCGTCTTGTCCGCTTCGGACGGGGCAGGCGTACTCGCCGAGGTCGTCGGGGCGGTCGCGGGTGTTCCGGCGCTCGGAGTGCTCATCACGTGTCCCGTCTGAGGAGGAAGGAAGGGCAGTCGCCATGACTGCCAGGCACCAACGACGTCTGGCGCAAAGGCAACGACGCCTTCCGTACCGCTCGAAAGCTACACAGCTTGTTCGGAACAGCAGCAAACTCTGCCGGGAATGGCCAGAAACGGTGTCTGGAAGGTCAACAACCCTGTCGCAGCACGTGTTTGAGGACGTTGCCCGCCCGCGTGCTCACGGCGGATCGGGCCAGCCCGGTTCGGCGGCGTCTGCGATGCGCAGGATCTGTTGTGCTTCTCGCAGGAAGTCGCGCCCGCGGGGTGTCGGGGCGAGGGGGCGGGTGTCGCGGTCGATGATGCGGAAGCCGGCCCTGTGCTCGATCGCGCGGATGCGGGCGGCGAGGGCGGTGTGCCTGCCTCCGTAGAAGCTCTCGGCGGCCACCGGAATGCTGTCGTAGCCAGCGAGCTGGACGATGGTGCGCAGCCGATCCAGGGCTTCGCGGCCGTCGGTGACCGCTTGCATCGCCAGTGAGAGCTGCGGGGGCAGGTCGAGGTGGCCGAGGCCGTTGTAGCCGCCCGGGGAGTGGATGGCGATGCGGCACCGGCGTGCCTTCCCCGACAGACTCCCGGTGCTTATGCCGGCTTCGTGTGCCAGTTCCCTCATAGGCCGGCGCTTTTCGACGTGCTCGCGTCGAAACCAGGCGCGAAAGGACTCGGGCGGGGCGGCCGTACGCAGGGGGATGTTGTCGAGGGCGAGGAGGTCGCGGACGGTGGTGGCCGCGCACTTGGCCATGGCGGCGGTCTCCACTGTGGGTTTCCGGTCGGTGACGTACAGCTCACGCAGCCGGCGGGGCGCGAGTACCGCGGCTCGGGTGGCGGGGTCTGGCGCGCGGATCTTACCCAGAAGCTGGTCCGGCGGGCCGGTGACGGTGTCGTCGATCTCGAAGCAGAGGCGGAGATGCTCTGCGGTCATCCCGGTGGCCTCGGTGACCGGGGCGATCGTGTCATTGCAGTCGAGGGCGGCACGGAGCGCCGTGGTGTCGACCTGTTCGGGTGCGATGCCCGGCCAGTTGACGTCGCGGACCCATTGGGCTGGTGGCTCCCAGGTCACCGGCTCGTCGATGCCGCGGGCCGCCAGGTTCTGCTCTGCCTGTTCGTGTAGGAAGGCACGCAAGGGGCAGTGGTGCGCGGTAACGAAATTCGGTGCAGCTCCAGGCGAAGCGGGCGGCGGCTCCCTGTGGCGTGGGCGGGCTGTGCCCGGTCAGCAGCAGCAGGTGCCAGCGCATGACCTGCTGGCGGTGCTCGCCGCCAGCAAGCTTCGGACGTGCCGCCCGGGACGAGGAGGAGGCTGGAGCAGCCATGGCGGAACGCGTCGACACGGAAGACGCGGCCTGGTGATCGCAGGCGGTCGACAGGCAGCAGGCGGCTCACCAGACCCGCACGCTGATCGAACAACACGAGGCGACGCGACCCGCAGCTGCGCACACGAAAGGCGCCCAGGCCGCATGGCCCGCAAGAACAGAGACCGCACTGCGGAACGCGAGGCGATACGAGCCGCCGCGATGCACCTCCTGACCGGCACCCACTTCCGCTCCACGGCCGGCAAACGCACGGGAACCGAGCTGATCACCGAGTGCGGACTGCGGCGCGACATCGTCTGTGGCGACCACAAGGACCTCATGGACGAGTTCAAAGCACAGGCCACTGCACAGAACTTCACGCCGCAGGACGCTCAGCGCCTCGCCGAGGAGAACACCACCATGAGACATGTCCTGGCGAAGGCCAAGGGTGAACTTGCCGTAGAGCGTGAGCGGGTGCGAGCCCTTCTTCGTGCCACGGCTGAGCTGTCACTTGAGCTCGAACAGACGCGTGAAGAGCCCGCAAGCGCAGCAGGTGACGCGGCTGGCCGGCTCCCGCACGTGACGGGTCATGACCGACGCACAGTCTTCTACCGAGGGGGCGGAACCGCATCTTCGGGAAGCCGGACTTGAGGCTACGGCTGAGCATGCGTGAGGGGTGGATCCCTGGTTTCGCATCCCAGGGATCCATTGCTGAAGCTTGGCCGTGACGAGTTTCCCCTTTGTGAGGGCGTCAGGTCAGTGGCGGCTGAGTGTTAGGCGACGGGGCCGAACATGACGACTCCGGGGGCGGTGGGGTCGTTGCTGAGGTAGACCTCGCGCGCGGCCTGGACGAACTCGTCGACGCTGATGCGGCCATCACTGTCGCGGTCGAGGCGGGCAACGGTCTCCTTGCTGTGCTGTGCGTCCACGCCGTACGCCTCGTAGATGCGCGTGACCTGCTGCGGCGTGAGGTAGCCGTCGCCCTCGGCGTCGGCGGCGCGGAAGGTGACCTGGGAGACCTTGACCATGCGGTCGGCGTAGGCGGGGTCGTTCTGCAGGCCGTGGTCGACGGCGGAGATGAACTCCTCGCGGCTGATGCGGCCGTCTCCGTCGGTGTCGGCGGCCTTGCGGAAGTGCTCCCACCAGGAGGTGAAGGCGTCGTCGATCTCAGCAGCGAGCTCGGCGTCCATGTTGGGGCGCAGGTTGCGCATGCGCTGGGCGAGGGCCTGGAAGTCGTCGGCGCTGAGGTGGCCGTCGCTGGTGACATCGAGCGTGTCGAAGACGCGGTCCATGTTGGTCTTCTGCAGCTGTCCGAGCATGTTCGTACTCTTTCCTGATTCGCGTGCGAATCGTGGTGGTGTTTCCCGCTGTGGCGTGGGCGCTTGTTGCTCAGGTGACCCGGTGGTTCGCCGAGCGGTCTTCCGGTGGAAGTTGATGAGGCAGGCCCTGGGGAAGGGCCTGCCCAGCACCGTGCGTCGCTGCATGGTCGGTGTCGACCGGCTGGTCCGAGGGCGTCTGCCGGGGGCCGCGTGGGTGCGCGGTCATGACCAGGCGGTCGGGGGACAGCGCGGCGCCGGCGATTTCGCGAGGGGCACGGGCCGAGATGGAGGTGAGCCGGCAACGGGCCCCGATCGTCGCGACGGTGACCGCGAGCTCTGTCAGGGCAAAGTGATCGCCGAGGCACTTGTAGGGGCCTGCGCTGAAGGGGAGGAAAGCGGGCCCGGCGGTGTCGGCGGTCAGCCAGCGGTCGGGCAGGAACTGTGTCGCCTGGTCGTAGAGGCCGGGATCACGGTGGAGGGTGGCTGGGCTGCACAGAAGTTCGGTACCGGCGGGGATCTGCACACCGCCCAGGACGGTGGGCGCCGTGGGCCGGCGCATCAGCATCCATGCGGGGCTGTGGAGCCTGAGCGTCTCGCGCACCACGCTCTGTGTGAACGGCAGGCGGGGCAGATCATCGAAGGTCACCGGCCGAGAGCCGAGGACCTCGTCCAGCTCCGCTTCCAGGCGGTCCTGTGCCCCTGGGGTGCGCGCGATTTCGTAGTAGAGCCAGGTGAGGGTGGTCGCGACGGTTTCGATACCGGCGGTGAGGAAGGTCATGGCTTCGTCGCGGACCTGGCCGGGGTCCATGGCCCGTCCGCTTTCGGCGTCGCGTGCCGCGATCAGCATGGACAGCAGATCGCCACCGTCGACCGCATCCTGGCCGTGGGCGCGCACCAGGCCGTCGACCAGAGAGCGCAGTTCGTGCCGCGACTGCTCAAAACGCCGGTTGGCAGGAGTGGGCAGACGGTCCAGCCAGCCGAAGGGGGAGACGACTTTGCGCCCCATGCCCTGGATGAACACCGGCAACCAGTGACGGATGCGCTCTACATCGCCTTCGTCGAGCTCGCTGCCGAAGAGCACCTTCGCCACGACCTCGCTCGTCAGCGCGTACATCTCAGCGCGGACGTCGATCTCGCCGCCCGGGGCCCAGTGGGCCGTGCGTGCTTGCGCGACACGGCGCATGACATCGGTGTAGCCCTTGAGCCGCTCGCGGCTGAATGCTGGTGCCACCAGTCGGCGCTGGCGCTGGTGGAAGTCGCCGTCCACGGTGAACAGGCCGTCGCCCTGGTAGGGGCGGAACTTCTCGTAGAAGCGGCCCTTGCGGAAACTGTTGGCATCCGAGGCCAGCATCTGCCGTACCAGTTCCGGCGAGTTGAGGACGTAAACATCCAGCGGGCCGATCCTGATCCGCGCCATGTCACCGGCGCCGCGGACCGACTGCAGCAGCTGCACGGGATCGCGCAGCAACCCCAGGGCGTGCCCGAGCAGCGGAAGGCTGCCCGGGGCGGTCTTCACTGCAGAAAGCGGGGCCACTGTCATCGGGGGGTCACCGCCTCGCCCTGCCGGGGCAGCGGGAACTGCCGGCGCTGCAGCCGCAGAGCCAAGCCGCGCGGCTCGATGATGCTGCGTCCCTGGAGGGTCACCGAGGCGGTGGTGGCCGGGGTGAGTTTCCAGGTCTTGAGGATGGACGCCAGAGTCAGGGTGATGTTCATGACCGAGAAGTCGCGGCCGATGCATTTCCGGAAGCCTGTGCCGAACGGAATCATCATCGCCGCCCTTTCGGCTCTCGCCCAGTCGGCACTGACGTCGTCCCAGCGCTGCGGATCGAACCGGTCCGGGTCGGTGAACAGGTCCGGGCGGTGGTGGAGGATGTAGGGGCTGATCAGCACGTCCGACCCCGCAGGGATGCGGTAGCCGCCCAGAACCGTCTCGGTCACCGTCACACGGCTGAACATCCAGGCCGCGGGCCGGATGCGGAACGTCTCCGCTACGGCCTTGTCCAGGGTCGGCAGACGCGTCAGGTCGTCGTGAAGCGCGACCGGGCCACTGCTCGCGGCCTTCGCCTCCCGCGCGACCTCCGCATCCAGGTCGCCGTCCAGAGACAGATAGTGCAGGGACCAGGCCAGCATGGCGGCCGTCGTACCGATCCCGGCGATGAACATCGTCATCACCTGGTCACGGATCTCGGTGTCGGACAACGTGTCCTTGCTGCCTTCGTCATGGGCCATCAGCCTCGACAGCAGGTCACCACGATCTTGGCCACCACGACGATAGGCAGCGACGGTCTCCTCGATCTTGCCGTACAGAGCGCCGCGGGCCTGCTCGTAGCGGCGGTTGGACGGCAGCGGCAACCGGGCCGCACCCGGCGCGACCATGCGCACAAACGCCCCGGAGACCAAAGTGTCCACATGCCCCAGCGTCTCCCGCACCGCGCCGCTGCCGGCCTGGGAGCCGGAGAACCAGGACGCGAACATCGTGGAGACGGTGATGCGCATGGCCAGCTCCTGCATCACCTGGTAGACATCCAGCACCTGCCCTTCACGCCACGACCCGGTCACGGCCTCGATCTCCCGGCCGACGAGATCGCTGTACCCGGCGAGCTGCTCCCTGCGGAAGACCGGCTGAGTCAACCGCCGCAGCCTGGTGTGGACCGCGTCGGGACAGGTGGCCAGGCCGTTCCCGAAGAACTCGGCGACGTTCTCGAAGAACGGCCCGCCCTTGTCGAACGGGCGATGATCCTTCACCAGAACCTGAGAGACCAGTTCCGGACCACACACCACCAGCGTCCTGCGGGTCCCCAGCCGGATCTCCACCAGATCGCCGTAGGAGGGCAACGACATCAAGAAGCCCGTCGGGTCCGCGAGCAGCTGCCTGAGATGCCCCAGCAGGGGAACACCTCCCCGCGCACAGGGGACCTGCGGTGTTGTGCCGGCCCTTTGGGTCTGATCGGCCACGTGCGTCACTTGGTCCTCAACTCCCCGCCGCCACGAGCAGCTCAGAGGCCCACTCCGGCATCGGACGGTGAGACGCATGACGCGCGGAAATCTGCTCCCACTCGTAATCCCCGCAGATCCAGTCGTGAATGGTGTCGGCGTACCCGAGAACCGCACGCTGTTGTGCGCCGTCGAGGTGACTCAGCAGCTGCGGAAGCTGTTCCTCCTCGATCGCCACCAGTTGGGACACCTTTTCCTGCCCGAGCGCAGAGGCTCGCTCCACCGCTTCTTCCCGGGTGCACGATTGAGTGCGCTCAATGATGTGGATCGCGTTGTGCAGACCATCGACGTCCTCGTGCGACGTGGACATGGAATCGTTCCTGATAGCGACCAGGTCCGCTCCCAACTGGCGCATCCGTTTCAGCACCGGGTGGTGCCACACGACCGCTGGCACCTCACTGCCGCCCCATTTTTCCGCAAGGTCGTTCTGCCCGAACGCACACGTGGTGGCCGCCCGGAAATCGAAATAGGTTTCAAGGTCGAGGTAGGTATATCCGTTGCTACGGTCCATTGCCTCAGTCAGCTGAGACGAAAAATACGATGACCAGTGAAATGCGACGCGACTACGCAGTGACGGCGACATGCCCCTCACCATCCGCCCCCACAGATCAGCGAAAGCCCGTACAGTGGGAGCATCATGGGACCGTGCGTCCGTAGTGCCGTGCACAATCGCGATGAGAGCAGTGCACACCTGGGACACGCGGTGCGGGTCACGACCGAGATCACCGTCCAGTTGGTCGTCAAACGGCAGGAAGTACCAACCCATCATCTGCGCCGCCGTACAGCAGTCCTCGGCGCTGGCTCTGGGATAGAAGAAAGCGGCAACCTCGGCGAGCCGCCAATCCACAAATTCACGCACCGCCCGCTCACCCCGCAGGAGACCGAACTCCAGCATCCACGCGATGGCGCTATCCCTAGCCTGGTCGACATGCGGATTGACGCGCAGCGGCCACGGCCTGGAAAACTCCGCCCCCATTCGCATGCCTGACGCTTCCTGCTCCCTCAAAATACTCACCCCGTGATGATCTTGCACAAGGCGGCTACATGCAAATTACTGCGACTATTGCGCCCGAAAGAGTGAAGTATATTTCGGAAATCCATATTATAGGAGCGGTTGACTATCGCGAGTGCTGGAGGGTGCTGGCGTTGTTCACGGCATCTTCCCGTGAGCAGAGTCAGGGGTGCCGCTCGGGCAGATAGTCCGGGACCCGGCTCGCAGGTGCGGAGACCGATCGTCAAACCTCGGCCGGTTTCCCTGGCAGATACGGGCGGTATCGCTCCTCTCATGCTGTAACCGCCCTTACACCATGTCCCGCCCCGTACCCGCATCGCCAACACGGGATATCTGCCGCTCCCCGGCCTGCCGACCAGCCAGAGGCTCGCGAAACTGCGTGAGAAGCCAATCGGCTGGAGGTAGCGGCGACAGCCCCCGCCCCAAGACCACCCTGCGGGGCCACCAGCGCGAAGTAGCCGACGCCGCACTACCCGACACTGGACTTGGCTAATGAAGGAGCTGGAAGTCGCCGTGGGTCTCCACCCACTCCAGTGCGGGCAGCGCCTCCGCCCGGCGGACGAGATCGCGGACGAACGCCTCGTCCCCGGGGGCCAGCAGCGAGCGTGCTGCGGTCAGGCGCCGGTCGGCGATGCCGAGGGCGGGGCCCGCGCCATCGGGAGAAGGGCGCGGGGGAGCGGAGTCGTGGATCCGGCGGGCCAGCTCCCCGATCCGGCGGAAGATCTGCCGCTCCTGCAGGTCGGGGAGCATGGCCCCGTGCAGCGACCGGCCGGCGACCTCACTGAGAGCGACCGCCCGCAGCCCGGGGTCGGCGGCCACGAGTCGGGGCGCGGCCGCGCCGAGCGTCGGTACCCAGGTGCGCAGGGCCCGCACCCCCCGGCTGTGGAACCGCACTACCGGCCTGGAAGGAGGAGCACAACGCCTCCCACCGCAAGGTGCGAGCCCGCGTCGAGCACACCTTCGCCCGCATGAAGAGCTGGAAGATCCTCCGCGACTGCCGCCTCAAGGACGACGGCGTCCACCACGCCATGCTCGGCATCACCCGCCTGCACAACCTCACCCTCACCGGATGACAGGCAAACAAGCAGGTCAGCCTGCATGCCTCAGATCATTTACGGGACAACCTCTAGAAGAAGCCGAGCTTCTGCGCCGAGTACGAGACGAGAAGATTCTTCGTCTGCTGGTAGTGCTCCAGCATCATCTTGTGGTTCTCCCTGCCGATGCCCGACTGCTTGTAGCCGCCGAACGCCGCGTGCGCCGGGTAGGCGTGGTAGCAGTTCGTCCAGACCCTGCCGGCCTTGATCCCGCGCCCCGCCCGGTAGGCCGTGTTGACGTCGCGGGTCCAGACTCCGGCGCCCAGCCCGTACAGGGTGTCGTTCGCCGTGCTGATGGCATCGTCGAAGTCGGTGAAGGACGTCACGGCCACGACCGGGCCGAAGATCTCCTCCTGGAAGACCCGCATCCGGTTGTCGCCCTCGAAGACGGTCGGCTGGACGTAGTAGCCGCCCTCCAGCTCGCCGCCGTGTTCGACGCGCTGACCGCCGGTCAGGATCTTCGCGCCCTCCTGCTGGCCGATGTCCAGGTACGAAAGGATCTTCTGCAGCTGGTCGTTGGAGGCCTGGGCGCCGATCATCGTGGCGGTGTCCAGCGGGTGGCCCGGCACGATCTGTTCCGTGCGGGCGATGGCCGCCTCCAGGAACGCTCCGTAGTGGCCGCGCTGGATGAGAGCGCGCGACGGACACGTACACACCTCGCCTTGGTTGAGGGCGAACATCGTGAACCCTTCGAGGGCCTTGTCGAGGAAGTCGTCGTCGGCGCGCGAGACGTCGTCGAAGAAGAGGTTCGGTGACTTGCCGCCCAGCTCCAACGTCACCGGCTTGATGTTCTCGGAGGCGTACTGCATGATCAGCCGCCCCGTCGTGGTCTCACCCGTGAAGGCGATCTTCGCGACGCGCGGACTGGAGGCGAGCGGCTTGCCGGCCTCCGCTCCGAAACCGTTGACGATGTTGACGACGCCCGGCGGCAGCAGATCCGCCACCAGGCTCAGCCAGTAGTGGATCGAGGCGGGCGTCTGCTCGGCCGGCTTGAGGACCACCGCATTGCCCGCGGCGAGCGCCGGGGCGAGCTTCCAGGTGGCCATCAGGATGGGGAAGTTCCATGGGATGATCTGCCCGACCACGCCCAGCGGTTCGTGGAAGTGGTACGCGACGGTGTCGTCGTCGATCTCGCTGAGCGAACCCTCCTGGGCGCGCAGCGCACCCGCGAAATAGCGGAAGTGGTCGATGGCGAGCGGGATGTCGGCCGCCAGGGTCTCCCGCACGGGTTTGCCGTTCTCCCAGCTCTCGGCGACCGCCAGCTCCTCCAGGTGGGCCTCCATCCGGTCGGCGATCCTGTTCAGCACAGACGCCCGGTCCCCGGCGGACGTGGCGCCCCAGCCCGGAGCCGCCGCATGGGCCGCGTCCAGGGCCCGTTCGACGTCCTCGGACGTGCCGCGCGCGATCTCGGTGAACGGGCGGCCGTTGACGGGGCTCGGGTTCTCGAAGTACTGACCCCGGGCCGGCGGCACGTACTCCCCGCCGATCCAGTGGTCGTAGCGGGGCGCGTACGTGACGATCGCGCCCTCGGCGCCCGGCGCAGCGTAACGGGTCATCTCTGTGGCCTCCCGGATCCGGTGCCGCCCGCCGTTGGACGGCCCTCGGCGCGAGGCTAGGTACGGGGACGTTGCAAGCGCGTTGCACTGTCGGGCGGCTGTCAGCCGCGCTGCTCGGCGTCGAGCCCCCGGACCCGGGCCTGCAACGCCGGCCGCTGGTCCGCCGGGACCGCCCCGGCCAGCGCGCGCCACACCGGCAGGTCCTCCTCGCCCCACGGGCTGTACGCCCAGTCGGCGAGCAGCCCCGGATCACCCCGGGCGATCAGCGCGGCCCGCAACTGCTCCTCGATCCGCCGCCGCAGGCGTACGACCGCGGGGGCCCCGGAACCCGGCAGCAGCGGGCCCGCGTACGCGTCCAGCGCCGCCGCCACCGCGCCCGAGCCCAGTCGGCGCGTCACCGTGTCGAAATCGGCGTCCACCGGGACGGCCAGCCGGTACGGGCGTGAGTCCAGCAGATCGGGGCCCAGCAGCCGCCGGAGCCGGGAGAGCTCCGCCCGCAGCGTCACCGGGGTCACCGACTCCTCCTCGTACAGCTCGACCAACAGCTCGTCCCCGCTCAGGCCCTCCGGCCGGCGGGCCAGGGCGACCAGGATCTCGCTGTGCCGCCGACTGAGCCGCAACCGCCGCCCGCGCGCCACCAGCAGCGCCTCGTCCCGGCCCAGCGCACTCAGCCGCACCGCATCGACGTCGGGCGGTGTCAGCAGCGCGAGGTGCGACTCGGCGGCCCGGGCCACCGCCTGGACGAAGGCCAGACTGTGCGGATGGGCGAGCCGGTCCCCGCCCGTGATGTCCACGGCACCCAGCACCCGGCCCGTACGGGGATCGTGCAACGGTGCCGCCGCGCACGTCCACTGCTGGACCGGTCGCAGGAAGTGCTCGGCCGCGAAGACCTGGACCGGACGGTCCACCGCGATGGCCGTCCCCGGCGCGTTCGTCCCCGCCACGGACTCGGCCCACCGGGCGCCCTCCACGAAGTTCATCAGCCCGGCCGCCCGCCGCGCCACCGTGTGGCCCTCCACCCACAGGAGGCGGCCGTGGGCGTCGCAGACGGCCAGGAGATGTTCCCCGTCCGTGGCGTACGCCCCCATCAGTTCACGGATCACAGGCATCGCGCGGGCCAACGGGTGCGCCGCCCGGTAAGGACCCAGCTCGTCCGGGCCGAGCTCGACGACGGGGGCCTCGTCCGGGCTGACCCTCGCGCGCGCCGAGCGCCGCCACGACGCGCCGACGACCGCGCGCACCGGCCGCTCCAGCCGACCCGCCGAGGTGAACACATCGTGGGCGCGGCGCAGCGCGCCGCTCCGTTCACCGGGATCGGTATCCGCCGCCAGGGCCACCCAGGGATCCGTCAACTCACCCTCCCGTCCAGGGCCGTCGTGCTCTCCCATCGTCGTCCCCGTCGGCCTCCGCGACAACCTCGGTGCGGAGAGTCATCACCACCGGTGGCGGGGGAGAGGGCTCAGGCGGCGTCGCGGACGAGCCGGAGGTAGCGCTCCCAGTCCCAGTGGACGCCCGGGTCGGTGTGGTCGCTACCCGGTACCTCGTGGTGGCCGACGATGTGCTCCCGGTCCTGGGGGATGCCGTGACGTTCGCAGATGTCGGCGGTGAGCCCGGCGGACCGCAGGTACATGACGTCCGTGAAGAACTCAGGGCGGTCCACCCACCCTTCGTGCTCGATACCGATGCTCCGGGTGTTCCAGCTCCAGTTGCCCGCGTGCCAGGCGATGTCCTTCTCCCGTACGCACTGGGCGACATGGCCGTCGCCGGAGCGCACCACGTAGTGGGCCGACACCTGCTTGGAGGGGGTGCGGAAGATACCGGCGGTCGGCGTGAACAACTGCTGGGCGACATGGATGACGACACGGTCGATGCGGCGCTCGGAAGGGCGGGAGGGGACGGTGTAGTTGGCGGGGGCGGCCGGAACCCAGAGGGCCGTCGCGTAGTCGGTGGGGCCCTTGGGCGCGGCGACGGCCCGGACCGACGAGGGCAGGACGGCCGCCGCACCCATCGTGGCGGCGGCGTACTGGATGATCCTTCTGCGGTTCAACAGCGCTCCTGGGCTGGGCCGGCCCCCCCGGGTGCGGCTGAGGGGCAGGGGCGTACGGCGGGTGGGGCGGCGAGGGCCGCGGTTCGTCGATCACCCCTGCCGCAGCAGATGACGAGCGCATCGGATGTCCGGTTCCCGAAGCCGCTGTCCGGACGCGCGGGTGGCTCCCACGCGTCCGGACCACACCGAAGCGTTCCCGATTCCCCGGTGGGGACCAGCCCCCCTGCCCAGGCCGTGTCAGTCCGCCGCACCCACCCCGCTCATACCGTCCTACGCTCCGTCCTCGGCGCCCGCCAGCGCCCCCGCCGGATCGTCGTCCGCCGGTCCGGCGGGCACCCACCGTCCGCGCTCCTTGCGGTAGGGCCACCACCGCCCGTCCCGGTCGAGCCGGAGCTGGAGGTCGGCGCCCGCCACGGTCCAGCGGGCCTGCCCGCTCGCCCGCAGTGCCGGGCGCTCACCCGCCTCCCACGCCTCGCCCAGCCGGGCGCGGGCCCGCCCCAGATCCTCCGGGTCCGGCGCCCACCCCTCGTCGAGCACGGCGAGTGCCGCGACCCCGCCGTACCGCCAGGCGCGTACCGCCGCATCCAGGTCCGCGGGCGGGCGGCCGGACCCCGCGGCCAGCCGCGCCCCGATCCGCGCGTCCGGCCGGGCATCCGCGGCGAGCCGCACCGCGTCCTGCTGCGGCGTCAGCTCCGCCGGGAGCGGCTGCTCCTCGTGCCCCGGAGCCAGGGCGTCCAGCAGCATCCGGTGGGCCCGCACCGCGCTGTCGGCCGCCAGCACCTCCAGCGCCGCCGGGTCGATGCCGGGCGCGGGCGGGGTCTCCGTGTCCAGCGACGGCCCGAGCCCGGGGGCGTCGGGGGCCGACGGGGGAGCGGGGAGCGGCGGAAGGATTCCGGCCGCCGCGAACGCGTCCCCGGCCGGGACCCCGGCAACCTCCCGCTCCGCATCGTCGGTGGCCCCGCTCTCCCCTCCGTCCCCCAGCCGGACCGCACGGGCGGCGCTGCGCACCTGGAGCTCGTCCAGCAGCCGCCGCTCCTCGCGCCCCCGCATCAGCAGCAGGACGAACGGGTCCTCGTCCAGCAACCGCGCCACCTGGTAGCAGAGGGCGCCCGAGTGCGGGCAGTGGTCCCAGGCCCCGCAGGTGCACTCCGGCTCCAGGTCCCCGATGCCCGGCAGGAGCTCGACCCCGGCGCTCGCCGCGTCCTCCACCAGATGCGGCGGCATCTCCCGGTCCAGCAGCGCCGCGATGTGCCCGGCCCGGTCCACGGCCATGTCCAGGAACCGGTCCCAGGCCTCCGCACCGAGCTGCTGGAGCAGGACGTCGCTGCGGTAGGCCGTGCCGTCGCGGTCCCGCACCATCGCCGTGATCCGCCCCGGCCGTACGGAGACCGCCCCGACCCCGCCCTTCCGGGCCAGTTGGCGGCCCTGCTTCAGCTGCTGCCCGTCCAGCGCCGTCTCCTCCAGCGCCTGGAGCCATGCCCGGCCCCACCAGGACGTGGCGAAACCCCGGCCCTGCGCAGGGGGAAGCGCCGCGAACGTACGCTCCGGACCGCGCCCGCCGTGTCGCGACGCACCGGCCCCGTCGTCCCCGCCCGGGGCCTCCGCGTCGCCCGCCCCGTACTCCGTCCCGTACGGGGATTCGTCCTCGTACCCGTACTCGTCGCTCATCGCGCGCCCCCTCGCAGCTGGACCAGGTCGGCCAGTTCCGCATCGGTCAGTTCGGTCAGCGCCGCCTCGCCGGAGCCGAGCACCGCGTCCGCGAGGCCCTGTTTGCGGGCGAGCATGTCGGCGATCCGGTCCTCGATCGTGCCCTCGGCGATCAGTCGGTGGACCTGAACCGGCTGCGTCTGGCCGATCCGGTACGCCCGGTCCGTGGCCTGTGCCTCGACCGCCGGATTCCACCAGCGGTCGAAGTGCACGACATGACCGGCACGGGTGAGGTTGAGCCCGGTCCCCGCCGCCTTGAGGGACAGCAGGAACACCGGTGCCTCGCCCGTCTGGAAGCGGGCCACCATCTCCTCGCGCCGGGCCACCGGCGTACCACCGTGCAGGAACTGCGTGTCCACCCCGCGCGCGGCCAGGTGCTCCTCCAGCAGCCGCGCCATCTGCACGTACTGCGTGAAGACCAGCACCGAGCCTTCCTCGGCCAGGATGGTGTCCAGGAGTTCGTCCAGCAGTTCGACCTTCCCCGACCGGTCCGCGATCCGCGGCTGCTCCTCCTTGAGGAACTGCGCCGGGTGGTTGCAGATCTGCTTGAGCGAGGTCAGCAGCTTCATCACGAGCCCCCGCCGTTCGAAGCCGTCGGCGGCGGAGATCTCCGCCAGGGTCTCGCGGACCACCGCCTCGTACAGACCGGTCTGTTCCGGCGTCAGCGACACGGCCCGGTCGGTCTCGGTCTTCGGCGGCAACTCGGGCGCGATGCCCGGGTCGGACTTCCGGCGGCGCAGCAGGAACGGCCGTACCAGCGCGGCGAGTCGTTCCGCGGCGGCCGGATCGTTGCCGTCCTCGACCGCGGCGGCGTAGCGCGTACGGAAGGTGCCGAGTCGGCCGAGCAGACCGGGCGTCGTCCAGTCCAGGATCGCCCACAGCTCGGAGAGGTTGTTCTCCACGGGGGTGCCGGTGAGCGCGACCCGGGCCCGGGCGCCGATCGTCCGCAGTTGCTTGGCCGTCGCCGAGTGGGGGTTCTTGACGTGCTGGGCCTCGTCGATGACGACCATGCCCCAGGGCACAGTGGCGAGCCGGGGTGCGTCGAGGCGCATCGTGCCGTACGTCGTCAGCACGAACTCGCCGTCCACCAGATCCTCCAGGGAACGGGACGCCCCGTGGAAGCGGCGGACGGGGGTGCCCGGGGCGAACTTCTCGATCTCCCGCTGCCAGTTGCCCATCAGCGACGTCGGACACACCACCAGCGTCGGCCCGGCGGCGTCCCGATCGTTCTGCCGGTGCAGATGCAGGGCGATGAGCGTGATCGTCTTGCCGAGGCCCATGTCGTCGGCGAGACAGCCGCCGAGACCGAGCGAGGTCATGGTGTTCAGCCAGTTCAGCCCGCGCAACTGGTAGTCGCGCAAGGTCGCGGTGAGTGCCTCGGGCTGCCCGACCGACTGCTGAGCGGCGGATTCCGGATCGGCCAGCCGGTCCCGCAACTGCTGGAGCCAGCCGGTCGCCGCCACCTCGACACGCCGGCCGTCCACCTCCGTCGAGCCGGTCAGCACCGCGCCCAGTGCGTCGATCGGAGTGACCTTGCGGTCCTGGGTCTCCCGCGCCCGACGTGCCTCCTCGGGGTCGATGAGCACCCACTGGTCACGCAGCCGCACGATGGGCCTGGACGACTCGGCGAGCCGGTCCACTTCCTCGCGGGTCAGCTTCTGGTCGCCCAGGGCGAACCGCCAGTCGAACGACAGCAGCGCGTCGGCGGAGAGGAACGAGGGCGCGTCCGCGGCCGTACGCCCCCGGGGCCCGTCGCCCTGCCGGTCCGAGACGTCCTGGTCCGGCGCGTCGCGGTCGTCCGGGCCGATCACGGCGCGCGCGGTGAGCTTCCTGGCCAGCTCCTTGGGCCAGTGCACCTGCACCCCGGCGGCGGCCAGAGCGCGCGAGGCGGACCCCAGCAACTCGGCGATCTCCTCGTCGGCCGGTTCCACCGAGTCCGGCACCGCGGCGGAGAGCAGCGGTGCCAGCGGGGGCCAGGCGCGGGCGGCCCGCCGCAGCGTGAGCAGAGCGTCCATCCGGGCCCGCGGGCCGAACGCGGCAGCGGTCCGCGAGCCGCCCGCCCACAGCTCTGCCGCATCGGCGACCAGGGAGGGATCGCTGACGCTGTGGATCTGCAGCACGGCACGGAACGACGGCGCGCCCCCGTCCGTTCCTGATCCGGAGCCCTCCACGCCCCGGGCTGTCTCAAGGCCCGTTTCCGCGCCGCTCCGCCGCGACGCAAGGCCCGACACCTCGATACGCAACGAGAGCCGTACGCCCGCGTCGTGACCGGCCGCCACATCGGCCGCCCAGGCCCGTCCCTCGGGCAGCTGCTGGGGCTGCTGGGCGGTGAACGCGGGACCGGCGGCGGCGAACCCCGCGGCCGGGGTCCGGGGCATCGCGTCCGCCACCGCATCGAGGAACGCGCGCAGCAGGCGCTCCGGTTCGGGCAGCAGCGGTTCGGCGCCGGCGTCGCTGTCGTTCGCCGTCGCGTCCGGAACCGGGGTCGCGTGCGCGGTCGGCGGCATCGACGCCGCCAGCTCCCGGACCCGTTCGAGGTCCTCGGCGCTCAACGGCCCGATCCGCCAGGCGTCGTGGTCGGCGGGGCTCAGCCCCGGCAGCAGCAGGCCGCGGGCGACGAACTGCAGGGCGAGGAGCGCACCCGCGCCCCAGAAAGCGGTGGCGGGGGAGGCCTGCGCGGCGGCGCGTGCCCGGGTCAGTACCGGAAGGGCGTCCCGCACGGGGAGGAACAGCGCCGAAACCGTACGGGGCCGCAGGTCGGCGTCGACCACGGTCAGCTCCGACACGGTCCCGGGAGTGTCGCAGGGGGTGCTCCCGTCCGGGTCCCAGAAAACGATCATGCTGTTACGCGCCGGATCGGCGGGGACGAAGATTGCGGAGCAGCGGGACAGGTCGGCGATCTCGGACGGCTTTGGCGCAGGGTGCCTGTGCACAGGAATGGCTGATTCCTCAAACTTGACTAGTGGGCGGAGTCGCCGAGGGTACTCCACTTTGCTCGATGGCGGGCCGCATGGTCGTGTGGCGTGCGTCACGCTTTCTGGTGGCGGTATCTCCATGGTGCAGCCAGCCCCACCACCGGGCACGGGGTCTGCCCCAGGGGCGATCAGGGTGGTGGCGCCATGGCTCCCATCGGCCCTCGGTCACTACGTTCGATGAGGTCAGCGCCTTAGAGGTTCCAGAGACCGGAGACGTCATGCCCCAGGCGACAGCCACTGTTGCGGATCCCGCCGACGAAAGCAGCCCGGAGCGCCGGGCCGACGCACGCGCCGCGGCGGCCGGGAGCGATTTCGCACCGCTGCTGCGTGCCGCGAGGGACCAGGGTCTGCTGGAGCGCCGCACCGACCGGTATGTGCTCGGCATCGCCGCCAATCTCGCGGCCCTGGGCGCGTTGCTCACCGGCTTCGTCCTGTTGGGCGACACGTGGTGGAGCCTGCTCCTCGCCCTGCCCCTGGCGGTCCTGTGGACCCGTACGGCCTTCGTCGCCCACGACGCGGGGCATGCGCAGATATCCGCGGACCGCAGGACGAGCAGGCTGATCGCTCTCGTCCACGCCAATCTGCTCCTGGGCATGAACGAGGCGTGGTGGAACGACAAGCACGTACGCCACCACGCCAACCCCAACCACATCGACAAGGACCCCGATGTGGGCGTCGGTGCCCTGGTCTGGACCCAGAAGCAGGCGGAGCAGCGGGAGGGTTCCGCCCGTTGGCTGACCAGGAACCAGGCCCGGCTGTTCTTCCCCATGCTGCTGCTCGAAGGCATCGCCCTGAAGATCTACGGATTCCAGTTCCTGAGCCGACAGCCCCTGCGGGAGCGGGCCGTCTCGGCGCTGCTGCTGACCGCGCACTTCGCCCTCTACGCGACGCTGCTGTTCAGCACGCTGTCCCCGGCAAAGGCCGTCGTCTTCGCCCTGGTGCTGCACGCACTGTTCGGCCTCCACCTGGGCCTGGCCTTCGCCCCCAACCACAAGGGGATGGAGATGCCCGACCCCGACGGCGAGCGCTGGGGCCACCTCCAGCGGCAGGTACTGACCTCGCGCAACGTACGGGGCGGCGTCCTGACCGACTGGTTCCTCGGCGGGCTGAACTACCAGATAGAGCACCACCTCTTCCCGAGCATGCCCCGCCCCAACCTGCGGCTGGCCCAGCCCCTGGTCAGGGCGCACTGCGCCGGCATCGGCATGCCGTACACGGAGACCGGACTGATCGAGTCCTACCGCCAGGCGCTGGCGCACATGCACGACGTCGGTGAGCCGCTGCGGTAGCGCGGGGTGCCGGGGAACGTAAGAGAGCGCGGAGGCGTTCCCACAACAGGAGCGGCGCCGGCCGCGAAGGAGGCGTGGACCATGTCGAATGGTGCGAAGGTCGCTATCGGGGGTGTCCTCGCGGCAGCCGTCCTGTGGCCCCTGATCGGATTCTGGTGGGCGCTGCTGGTCGTGATCGGTGTCCCCGTGGCGGGCTATCTGCTGCTGGACCCGTCCCAGCGGCGCAGGCTCCGCAGGATCAACCGCAAGGAAATCGGCCGCTGAATGAGGACGCAGAGGGCCAGGACGTCACACGCCTTGGGCGGCCAGCCCGTCCAGAGCCGTGAGCAGGCCGGGCAGTGAGGCCCCACGGCCGACGGGAATGACCGTGCCGGGCTCCTCGTCCAGCAGGAACAGAGCGATGTCGTCGGTCCGCGCCACCATCGACCACCCCGGGCCGTCGACGCGCAGCGTACGTGCGTCGGCCGAGACGTACGAGGAACGGATCCGCCCGGGAGGCGGCGGAGTCCTCGTATAGGCGGTGGCCTCCGACAGGGCTCTGCGGACACCGGGGTGCCGGGGGGACCCGGAGGGGGCGTTCTCCTGGTCCTCTCCGGTGTCGCTCCCCGCATCCGCCTCGGCGTCGGTTGCGACCTCACCCCGGGCCTCGCGGCCCGTCTCACCGGTGGTGCCGGGCAGCGGGAACTGCGTGTCGTCGATCTGCTCGCGCCATGCCGACCACTGCGCGGCGATCTCGTCGGCGCCGAGCCGTCGCTGCGCCGGTCCCCAGGCCTCCGCGTCGGGCGGGGTGAGGGGTGCCGGCCCCTCCCCGTCCGTCTCCGGATCGTGCGGGTCCGGCACGCCGGGCGCGGAGACGGCCAGGTCCATCGGCCAGCCGGGCAGGGCGCACACCATGGAGCGCTCGTCGGGGGAGAGGTCGTGCTCCATGCCGCAGTCCCAGGCGGCGATGGCGACGGCCACCTGGGAGGCGTCGTCGACGACCACCGTCCACCGCGCGCCCTCACCGTCCTGCCCGAGGATGAGCCCGTAGCCCTCCTCGTACGGTTCGAGCGCCAGCGCACCGCACGCGGCGACGTAATCGTCCCCCAGCACACTGGGGAACCGCGAGGGCGTCAGCAGCATCGCGGTCAGCACCAGCAGCGCGTCGTCGGCCGCCTCGTCCACACCGGCCACGGTGTCCTCCCCATCGCTCATCGCCCTGCCCGCCCGTCACCAGTCCCGCGCTTCTCGGTCCGTCGTGCCCGGGCTGTCCTTCCTGGGCCCGTCGTTCCCTGTCCGTCGGCGCACCCTAACCAGTCGGTAACCTCTTCGTCGAGGGTCTGACGAGCAAGGGCGAAGGGGAGTGGACCCGCCTCGTCCGGGTGCGGAGGGCCGAAGAGCAGGGGTGCGCGGGAGGCCTCCGCGTAAGGTTGGACATCCGGCCGAACGAGGGGGACAGCATGGTGACGCGGTACGACCGGCTGAAAGAGATTCAGCGACTGGACCCCGAGAGGGACTTCCTGGAGATCTACCGCCTCACTGTCACGTACGAGTTCCCCTGGGACGTCACCCGCGCCCTCGAACTGGCCCTCTACCGCACCTATGCGGTGCCCAGCATCGGCCGACTCCTCGACGAGACGGCGGAGTTGACGGAGCGCTCCCAGAAGCGCTATGACGACACCGCCCTGCTGCTCGACACGGTGGTGGAGCACGGCTTCGACACCGACGAAGGCCGCACGGCCGTCCGCCGGATCAACCAGATGCACCGCAGCTACGACATCGGCAACGACGACATGCGCTACGTCCTGTGCACGTTCGTCGTCACACCGAAGCGATGGCTGGACGATTTCGGCTGGCGACGCCTCTGCTGCCACGAGCTGGCCGCCTTCGCCGCCTACTACCGCACGCTCGGCGCGCGGATGGGGATCAAGGACATTCCGGAGACCTACGAGGACTTCGAGCGCACCCTCGACACCTACGAGGACAAGCATTTCGGGTGGGACGAAGGGGCCCGACGGGTCTCCGACGCCACCTTGGCCCTGATGGCTTCCTGGTATCCGGCGCCCCTCGCCCCGGTGGTGCGCGGCGCCAGCCTCGCGCTCCTGGACGACTCGTTGCTCAAGGCGTTCCGCTATCGCCGCCCGGGGCCGGTGGCCCGCGGACTGACCCGGGGCGCGCTGCGCATGCGGGCCCGTGCCGTCCGGCTGCTGCCGCCCCGGCGGAAACCCCACTACGCACGGCAGAATCCCGAGATCAAGGGATATCCGGGCGGGTACGAGATCGCAGGGCTCGGCACGTACCCCACCCCGGGGGTCCGCGGCTGCCCCGTCCCCGGCCACCGCCCGGCGCGGACGCCCGCCGACTGACGGCGACCGCCCGGCCGGTACGCCGTCGAGCCGGTGACGTGACGTGATTGCCCCGCCGGTACGCCGTCGAGCCGGGGCGAGGGCCGCAGGACTCGGGCCGTCGGCCTCAGCCCTGCCTGACGGCGAGCGCGAGGAAGCGCGCGTCCTCGTCCAGGTAGGACTCCAGCCGCCACCCCGCACCGGCCAGCAGCTCACGCAGCCTGGGCTCGGCCCGCAGGTCGTCGTCGGTGACGGCGCGCCCCTGGCGCGCGGCGAGGGCAGTCCGGCCGATCGGGTGGAACAGGGCGAGGACCCCGCCCGGCCGGACCACGCGTGCGAGCTCCGCCATATCGGCCTCGGGCCGGGCCAGATGTGAGATCAGCCCGGCCCCGAACACCGCGTCCAGGGCACTGTCACGCAGGGGCAGCCGCGCGACATCGGCACGCACGAGTGTCCCGCTGGTTCCGCGCCCCGCCCGCGCCGCCGCCTCCAACATGGCCGGTGTCAGGTCGGCGCCCAGCACCGTGCCCTCGGGCCCGACCACCGCTCGCAACGCGGGCAGCGCACGCCCCGTCCCGCAGCCCGCGTCGAGCACGGCATCGCCCCGGCGCAGCCCGAGCAGGCCGGCCGCCGCCGTGTAGGCGGGGCCGTCGTCGGGGAACCGGCTGTCCCAGTCGGCCGCACGCGGGGTGAAGAAGTCCAGGACACGGGTGTGGGTGTGGTCGTCGGTCATGAGGACATGCTCGCGCAACCGGTGGGGGCGTGCGAGCGCCGCAACCGACCCGTCCCCTCAGACGTCGACCCCGTAGTCCGAGGCGATGCCGGCCAGGCCGGAGGCGTAACCCTGGCCGACGGCCCGGAACTTCCACTCGGCGCCGTGCCGGTACAGCTCGCCGAAGACCATCGCCGTCTCGGTGGAGGCGTCCTCGCTCAGGTCGTAACGGGCGAGCTCGACGCCGTTCGCCCGGTTCACCACGCGGATGAACGCGTTGCGGACCTGACCGAAGCTCTGGCCACGGCTCTGGGCGTCATGGATCGAGACGGGGAACACGATCTTCGCGACCTCGGCGGGCACCGACGACAGATCGACCTCGACCGACTCATCGTCGCCCTCGCCCTCACCCGTCAGGTTGTCACCGGTGTGGCGGACGGAACCGTCGGGGCTGGTGAGGTTGTTGTAGAAGACGAAGTGACTGTCGGAGAGAACCTTGCCCGCCGCGGAGCACAGCAGCGCACTCGCATCCAGGTCGTGATCGGCCCCGGTCGTGGTCCGTACGTCCCAGCCGAGTCCGACCGTCACCGCGGTGAGGCCGGGGGCCTCCTTCGACAGGGAGACATTGCCACCCTTGGCCAGGGTCACACCCATGATTTCCTCCAGTCTTCGGTCGGTCAGCACCGGTGGTCCGGAAATCCGCGGCTGCACCGCATCCGAGTCCGGTGACCGGAGCCGTTCTGCTGTCACTTGTCACTTTTGTTAGCCGCTACCCGTTACAAACGCTCGGCGCGACGCTCCCGGTTCCCGGATCGTCAGGGCATGCTCTCGTCCTTCATCGCCCTGGCCTCACTCTTGAGGATGCGCATGGACTTGCCCAGGGCACGGGCCGTGTCCGGCAGCCTCTTCAAGCCGAAGACGGCGATCACGACGACCGCCAGGATCAGCAGGTGCCAGGGTTCCAGGCCGTTGCGCAGCATTCCGGCCCCGCCTTTCTGTCCGTACGGGTCTGTCCGCGGCAACAACACTTGCCGCGTTGCGCAACTGTGCAACTAGCGTGCGCGGTCGGAACGGGCGCCCCTCGACGCCCCCAGACGCTCCCCCGGGGCGTCAAGCACGTCGGCCGGGTGACGGCGCTCGTAGCGGCGTCGGGTCGCCATGAGCCCGACCGCGTACAGCCCGAGGACCGAGCCGAGCAACAGGTAGGAGAGGTGCGGCAGGGCGCTCCTGCCCAGCAACGGCCCGAGCGGGGTGAGCGGGAGGGCGACCCCGACCGCGGCGAGACCTGCCGCGGCGGCCCGCAGAGGCCCGCCCGCCCGGCGTTCGGCGGCACTGCGGCCGGTCCGCAGGACCATCACCAGGGCCTGGGTGAGCAGGTTCTCCGGGAACCAACCGGCGTGGAACGCCGCCTCCCCGCCGTCCCCGGGCGCGTGGTGGAGGGCGAGGGCGAGCACCCCGCACGTGGCGAGGTCGGTGGCCGCGTTGAGCAGGCCGAAACCCGTGATGAAGCGCAGGAAGTGACGCCGGCGCAGCGCGGTGGGGCGGCGCAGGACCGACGCCGGCGGGCGGTCGAACGCGAACGCCAACTGCGCCGCCTCGAAGCAGAGGTTCTGCACCAGAACCTGCGACGGGAGCATCGGGAGGAAGGGCGGCATCAGTCCGGCCGTCAGCATCCCGATGACGTTGCCGAGGTTCGACGAGAGAGTGATCCGCAGATAGGCGGCGATGTTCCCGCTGCTGCCCCGCCCCGCCAGCACCGCACGGTCGATCGCGGTGAGATCCTTCTCCGCCAGGACGACATCGGCCGCCTCCCGGGCCACGTCCACGGCGTTGCGGGGGCAGATGCCGACATCGGCGGCGTGCAGGGCGGGCAGGTCGTTGACGCCGTCACCGAGGAAGCCGGTCGTGCGACCGCCGGCGCCTAGGGCCGAGACGATCCGGGCCTTGGGCTCGGGGGTGCAGCGCGCGAAGACGACGGCCCGGTCCGCCACCCCGACCAGCTCCGCGTCCGACAGGGTGTCCACCAACTCGGCCGTCACCACGTCGTCGGGCCCGGACCGGCCGCGGGGCGCAGACCGAGGTCCGCGCACACCCGTGCCGCTGTGCCCGGGTGGTCGCCGGTGAGCAGCTTGACGCGCACACCCCGCCGCGCGAGCACTCCGGCAGCAGCCCGCGCGGCCCGCTGTCGAGGGCCCGCAGCGTCTGGAGAGGGTTGGGTACGGCGGCGGGGAACGGTGCGACGGGTGCCGGAGCGCCGATGGTGAGGTGTCCGGGGCCCGCGGCTGGACTGCTCTCAGGCACCGAGTTCACGCAGGCGGACGGGCGCGGGGGAGGGGTGCCCGGCGCGGGCGGCCACCTGGCCGACCATCAGCCTGACGACCGTCACCACATCGGGATCGTCGACCGGATAGACCTGCCGTCGGCCTTCCCGGCGCGAGCGGACGAGACCCGCCAGCTTCAGCTTCGTCAGATACTGGCTGACCGAGGGAAGCGTCCCGCCCACCCGTTCGGCGAGCCCCGTCACATCGCTCTCGCCCTGGGCCAGTGCCCAACGATGTGCAACCGTGCGGGTGTCGCCAGGAGCCCGAACGCCGCAGCGGCCTCCGCCAGCACCTCCGCGGGTGGATCCTGGAAACCGCCGCCGGAACCGGTCGACACGCTCGCATCTTTTCGTCCCCGGGCCGTCGCCGGCATGGACCCGACACCGCTGCCCGTTCAGGACGGCCGAAGAGACCAACCGCGAGAGACGCAATGAGGTCGGGAGAGGGCAACGAGGGACAGACACGAAGGCTCATCGGTCAAGACCGATCAACCCGCTCGAACGAAGCCGAACGATTGGCATGCTTTCCGCCCGACCGGATTCCTGAAGTTCGGAGCGACCCGTGAAGCCCGCCGCGAGTCCTGAAGAGAGAAGGGACGCATGCCCTCCGAGTCCATCGACAGCGACGAGAACCCTCGTGCCGCCCACCGCGCCCCCGCGAACGTCGGCAGGACCATGATCGGAGAAGACATCGCCCTCACGCTGAAGATCGTCGTGGCGGGCGGCTTCGGAGCAGGGAAATCGACTCTGATCGGCTCGGTCAGCGAGATCCGCCCGCTGCACTCGGAGGAGAAGCTGAGCCAGAGGGGCACCGAGAGCGGGCCGGACCGGGGCGGTGCCGGCGGGGTGGAGCGGAAGACCAGCACGACCGTGGCGATGGATTTCGGCCGTATCACCGTCCACTCCGGCCTGTCGCTCCATCTGTTCGGCACGCCGGGCCAGGACCGCTTCCGGTTCCTCTGGGAAGAGCTGTGCGAAGGTACCCTCGCCGCCGTCGTGATCGCCGACACCCGGCGCCTGGAGGACTGCTTCGCCGCCGTCGACTACTTCGAACGCAGGCGGATTCCGTTCGTCGTCGCCGTCAACCGCTTCCCCGGCGCTCCCGACCATTCGGAGCAGGATGTCGCGCAGGCACTCGACCTCGACGGGGGCACGCCGGTCGTGCTGTGCGACGCCCGCGACCGGGCCTCGGGAAAAGAAGTCCTGATCCGTACGGTCGAGTATGCCGGGCGCATGCACACCGCCCGGCTCCTCGCCTCCGTCGGCTGACGGCCCGGCGCGCGGGCCCTTCCGTCAGTCGGCCATGTCGGCCATCGCGACCACCTTGTCGATCCGCACCCGCACGACCAGTTCGCCGGGCACCCCGTTGCGCCGGCCGAACTCCTCGGCGGCGTCGGCCTCCACGTAACGGCCGGCGATCCGTGTCGCCCACCGCAGGAGTTCCTCGGGGTCCTCGCTCAGCTCGGCATGCCCCTGCACCACCGCGAACGCGTACGGGGGCCGGTCGTCGTCGACGCACAGGGCGACCCGCCCGTCACGTGCGAGGTTGCGCCCCTTCACACTCTCCTTGCCGGTGTTGAAGACCACCGAGTCGCCGTCGAGAAGGAACCAGACGGGTGCGATGTGCGGACTGCCGTCGGCCCGCACCGTCGAAACCTTCGCCGTGCGGGTTCCCTCCGAGAGGAAGGCCCGCCATTCTTCATCGGTCATGTGGTGTGCCATGGGCCCATCCTGAGCCCGAACCCCGCATGGCGCGAAGCGGCACCCCGGGCGACGAGGGGCGCTTGCCCCCACGGGACCGTTGCGCGAGGCTTACGCGCGTAGCGGGGAACGGGGAACGAAGGTACGGGGAGGACGAGCACATGCCGCTTGACCGGGGACTCGACTGGCTGCTTGACGATCTCACCAACAGGGTGCAGTACATACGGCACGCGTTGGTGCTGTCGAACGACGGACTGGTCACCGGGGCCAGCACCGGCCTCGCACGTGAGGACGCGGAGCACCTGGCGGCCGTCTCGTCCGGCCTGCAGAGTCTGGCGCGCGGATCGGGACGCCACTTCCGGGCGGGCCGGGCCCGCCAGACGATGGTCGAGTTCGACGAGGCGCTGCTCTTCGTGACGGCTGCCGGCGACGGCAGCTGCCTGTGTGTGCTGACAGCGGCCGAAGCCGACGTCGGCCAGGTCGCCTACGAGATGACCCTGCTCGTCAACCGGGTCGGTGAACACCTCGGAGTCTCCGTCCGGCAGGGCGGACCCGAAGGTGTCGAACCCTTCTGACCTGCATTTTTCTTCGCCACTGAAGAGTTATCCACAGGGCTGACGGGCGATGGCTCCCTCGGGCTACCGTGATCACGGAGAGTATTCGGGCCGACGGGGGAGAACAGCCATGACAGTCAAGGAATTGCTCCGGGCGCACACCGTGAACCACGGGAACGCGAGCGCGGAGACGAAGTGCGAGGGCGGGCACGCTTCGTCCGCCGCCCCGGCGGCGACGGTCGCGGCCGGGCGGGCGTCCCAGGAACTGGGTATCCGGCGTGCGGAGTTCGAGCTGGCGGCGCACCTGGGGCTGATCGCCGTCGTCGGTGCACCGGGCGGCGGGCGACCACGGGTGCATGAGGGCGAGATCGCGCGCCTGCGGGAACAGCCGGGTTTCCCCGATGCGCTGGTGGAACGGGTCCGCACCGTAGGTACGGCGCAAGGGGCGGCCCTCCTGGATATCGCACCGGCCCGGTTCACCCGGCTGGCACGGGCAGGCTGCGTCTCACCGGTCACGTTCTATCTGAACCGGTATCGCGCGGTGGTCTGGCTCTATCTCGCGGACGAGCTTGCCGCGTTCGCGGCGCGGGAGCCCGGCCTGCTCGCCGGACGGACACCCCCGGGAATGCGCACGATGCTGGAGTCGGGCGCCGACTGGCGGGCGCGCAACTGGCGTTCGCAGCGAATCGACCGGCTGCTGGACCGCACGACGGACCCCTGGGCGCGGACGGCGGTCCAGGCGTCGGCGCTGGACCCGGTGCAGTTGGCGGAAGTGGTGGACGACCCCTACGAACGCGCCTATCTCGTACGTGTCCGGCCGGAGCCGGTCTTCGGACGCCCGGGCTCGATGGCGGCGAGGGAGGCCATGGCGGAGTTGACGCTCGCCGACGACCCCGACGAAATCCTCTGGCGGCGGGTCAACCTGACGCTGGAACTGGACAGGGCCCGCGAGGACCGGCCCGCCCCGCGCCCCGGGGACGACGGACGAGCCCGGGCGACACCGCCCGACGGGACCGGAGCCCGGCCGCGGGCCGTGTGTCCGGCCCCTGCCGCCGAGCTGGCCGCACCCCCTGCCTGTACCGGGGCGCCACGTTCCGCTGTCTTGGGCCGAACGGCGAGGCAGGGGCTGCTGGCCAGGCTGGGGTGGCGTGGTCGGGGTGCCGGATAAGGTTTCGCGCCGGTCGCTCGGATGGGCCATCCTGTCCGCATGTTGATCAAGGAAGCAACCTCCGAGGACTGGCCCGCCATCTGGCCGTTCTTCCATGCGATCGTCTCCGCGGGTGAGACGCTCACCTATCCGCTCGACCTCGGTAAGGAGGACGCCGAGGGATGGTGGTTCGTCCCGGCGCCGAGCCGGGTGGTCGTCGCCGTCGACGAAGCCGGCACGGTGCTCGGCACGGCGAAGATGAACCGCAACCACATGGGCAACGGGTCCCACATCGCCAGCGCCACCTACATGGTCGACCCCGCTCACTCCGGCCGGGGTGTCGGGCGCGCACTGTGCCAGTACTCGGTCGACTGGGCCCGCGCGGAAGGGTATCGAGCCATGCAGTTCAACGCGGTGGTCGAGACCAACACACACGCCGTCAAGCTGTACGAATCGCTCGGCTTCGACGTGATCGGCACCCTTCCCGAGGGCTTCAACCACCCGACCGAGGGCTATGTAGGGATTCACATCATGCACAAGGCCCTGTGACGACGCACCGCCGTCACAGGCGCTAGACCCGCCCATGCCCCAGGAACAGGACCAGAAGCAGAAGGAGGGGCAGGAACGGCGATCAGGTGGTGGGGTGGTCCGTCGCCGGTCCCAACTCCGGGCCCGGCAACGTGCGGCCTGCCGGGCCGCCGTCCCCCGCACCGCTCACGGTGACCGCCGGGACGACCGTCCCGGCCCAGGAGAGGGCCGTCCATCCCGAGTCCGGCGAGCCCTCGACCACCACCACACCCGTGTTGTCCAGGCTGTGCCGGGCGGCGAAATCGACGGTGACGTTCCGTGCGCGGGCGGCTGCCCACACGCGGATGGCGGCGCCATGACTGACGAGCGCCACCGTCCCGTGCTCCTCGGCCTCCGCCGCTTCGGCCACCACCGCGTCGAAGCGGGCCAGGGCCTCCGTCCCGTCCTCGCCCCCGGGCAGTCGGCGTGCGACATCCCCGGCGGGCCAGGCGAAGACGGTCGTGAGGTACTGCCGGACCGCTTCCTCGTCGGCCCGCATCTCCAGGTCACCCGCGGACAGTTCACGGATCCCGTCACGGATCCGGACCTCGATGCCCCGCTCCGCGGCCAGGGGTGCGGCCGTGAGTTGCGTACGGGTCAGCGTGGAGGCGTACAGCGCTGTGATGTCCTCCCCGGCGAGCGCCCGGGGCAGGGCCGCCGCCTGCCGCAGCCCGAGGTCGGTGAGCCCGGGGCCGGGCCGTGCGGTGTCCAGGAATTGGCCGAGGTTGGACGGTGTCTGGCCGTGACGGATCAGCAGCAATCGCATAGAACGGGTCATGCTCCAGGCTCGGGCGCGCGGGCGGCGGCAAATAGATGCACATCCCACCCTCTCATTCGGCCACCGCCGGAGGACAGCCCGACGGAGGTCTGCCCGCCTTGCCGGAAGTAGCCCGGATATGCCCGGAGTTGATACGGCGGATATCGCACAGGGCGACTGCGCCGCTCCCGGGCGATGGCAGTACTGTGCGCCTCACCGCCATTCGGGCGATGAGAAATATCTGGAGGAAGAATCCATGACCATACCCAGGAGATCGTGGCGTGGCGCGGGAGCACTCGTGGCCGCTGCGGTCGTCGGTCTGACCGGAGGCGTCATCTCCGCCGGTCCGGCCGTTGCTCACACCCCCACCTGGGCCGTGACCTGCTCCGAGGTGACCGTCGACCTCACCAACTACACGAGCGACGTTCCCAACACGGTGACCGTCTCGGTGGACGGCAAGGACCTGCTCCCCACCGAGACGTTCGGCCGTGAGTTCCACAAGAAGCTGGCGCTTCCCGACCACGACAAGCCGGTGACCGTCCGGCTGGTCGTCAAGGACGCCGACGGCGACGGCAAGCACTCGATCGACCAGACGAAGACGGCGGAGGTGTGCGAGGAAGAGCCCACCCCGCCGACCGAGCCGGCCCCGTCGAAGACGCCGCCCACGCAGACGCCCGAGCCGAGCGCCACGCCGAGCGGCGAGCCCTCGGAGTCCGCGCCCGCCGTGCCCGCCCCGAGCCCGAGCTCGCCGGACCTGGCCGAGACCGGTTCGTCGTCGTCGACGCCGGTCATCGGTGGCGCCGCCGTCGCGGTGCTGCTGGCCGGTGGCGGCATCCTGTGGGCCGTTCGCAAGCGGCGTACCGCCCAGGGCTGACGCCCCGCGCGAGCCGCGGTCGAGGCCGTACGAGCCGTGGCCGGGGGGTGTCTCGCAGCACCGCCGGTGATGCGAGACACCCCCTTCGCACATCACCCTCTCCTCCTCCGTCAGCTCTCCTCGCCGTCACTCCTCCGCGAGCGTCGGCGGCGGCGTGATGGCCGACGGGGGAGTGGGACCGATCTCGCACCACACGGCCTTCCCCTCGCCGCGGGGCTCGATCCCCCACCGCGTGGCGACCGCGTCGAGCAGGAGCAGCCCCCGGCCGGAGGTGGAGGTCTCGCCCGGTGTACGCCGACGGGGCCAGGCACTGGACCGGTCCTGGACGGACAACCGGATCCTCCGCACCGGTTCCGGCAGCACTTCCAGGGTCAGGACCGCCCCGCCCTCGGTGTGCAGGAGGACGTTCACCAGCAACTCGCCCGTGACGAGCTCAGCATCGTCGGCGAAATCGGCCATGTCCCAGTCGGCCAACGCCTGGCGGACGATCGCGCGGGCGTCCGAAAGCCCTTCCGGGTCCGCCTGGTGGACGTACTGGTGGAGCCGCGGCGCGTGCGACGACCCCACGTCCGGGCTGCGGCGCAGCACCAGGAGTGCCACATCGTCCCCCGACCCCCACCGTTCCCACAGCCGTTCCGACAGGTGATCGGCCAGCGCCTCGGCCCCCGCGGGCCCGGCGCTCACCTCGTTGCGCAGCGCGTCGATCCCGGCGTCGAGGTCGGCTCCGGGCTCCTCCACCAGCCCGTCCGTGTACAGCACGAACGTCTCACCGGGCACCAGATCGAGCCGGGTCTCCGGATACTCCTCGTCCAGGAGGTCCGTGGAGGTGCCCAGCGGCAGCCCGCCGCGTACCTGCGGGCTGCCGACCCGACCGTCGACGTGGCGGATCAACGGTCCGAGATGCCCGGCCCGCACGACCTTCACCGTTCCGGACGTCAGGTCGACCTGGGCGTAGGTGCAGGTGGCGAAGCGTTCGGTGTCCAGCTCGGAGAGAAAACGGGAGGCCCGTGCCAGCACGGTGGCCGGAGGGTGGCCTTCGGAGGCGTAAGCGCGCAGGGCGATGCGCAACTGGCCCATGATCGCGGCCGCGTGGGTGTCGTGGCCCTGGACGTCCCCCACGACCAGCCCGTACCGCTTCTTCGGCAGGGTGATCACGTCGTACCAGTCGCCGCCGACCTGCCGTCCGCTCCACGCCGCGTGGTAGCGGACCGCGATCTCGCCGCCCTCGACGTCCTGTATCCGGGGCGGGAGCATCGCGGACTGGAGCTGGGTGGCGAACTCCCGCTCCTCGTCGAAGAGCATCGCCCGCTGCAGGGACTGGGCCACGATCGCGGCGAGCCCCAGGCACAGAATGCGTTCGTCCGCGTTGAAGACCGTGCGCTCGCGGTAGAAGAGGGCCAGACCGCCGAGCGACCGGGCCTGGGCCACCAGCGGGAGGTACGCCGCCGCCCGGAACCTGAGCCTGCCCAGATGCGGCTCCAGTTCCGGGTAGCGACGGGCCAGGGCGGCGAGCGAGGTGATGAACCGGGGGCGTCCGCTGCGGATGGTGTCGGCGAGGGGAAGGTTCCGGTCGAGGTCACCGGAGCCGAGCCCGTCGAGCACTTCCAGCGACTCCCCGCTCAGCGCGACGATGTTCAGCGCGGAGTTCTCCACGAGCCCCAGGGCGAGGCCGTCCGCCCCGAGGCGGGCCAGCCCGCCGGGCCCGGTGAGGGCGGCCGTCACATCGTC
This sequence comes from Streptomyces parvus, assembly GCF_032121415.1. Classification (NCBI taxonomy): domain Bacteria; kingdom Bacillati; phylum Actinomycetota; class Actinomycetes; order Kitasatosporales; family Streptomycetaceae; genus Streptomyces; species Streptomyces parvus. The sequence continues at coordinate 7,016,885 of NZ_CP135079.1, forward strand.
CACGGTCACCGCCCGGGACATGGCACTCGTTGTCCGTTCAACGATATTGGTCTGGCGCTGCCGCCGCTTTTCCAGATCGAGCACGAAGGCCGAATGGGTGACCTCCGCCGTAGCGTCCCGGACGACCCCCACGATCCGGTGGGCCATGCCGTCCTTCGAGCGCAGGATGCGGGCCTGGACATGGGTCCACTGCGTGGTCCCGTCGTCCAGTGGCACGCGGAAGTGGACGCTGAAGGAATTGCCCCCGCCCGTGATGGCCTCGTCGATCGTGACGTCGAGCCGGGCCCGTTCCGCCGGTTCCAGGTGCTCCAGCAGAGCGCCGGGGCGTGCGTCGAACGTCGCCGGATCCACGCCGAACACCATGAGCCCGGCCTCGTCGATGTCCAGGGTCCGGGTGTCCAGGTCCCAGTCGAAGCTGCCGGTCCGGTTCATGGCGAGGCGTTCCGTCGGCCGGATCTCACCGTTGGTCTTCCGGTCGGTCCGGCGGAGCGGAGAGGCTTCGGCGTCCTGCCGCCGTTCGTCGTCGGTCATTCCTGCTCCGGAGGTCGTCCGGCGGGGCCGGGGCGTCGGCGCGTCCCGTAGGCCTCAATTGTCGAGCCGCATCCGGCGGAGTGCCACAGCGGCCGATCCGGGGGCCGCGGAACGGCGGCCGAGAGCCGTCCGCGACCATGGAGGCGTCCTACGTGTCCATGAGCCCAGCGAGCGGAGCGCACGCATGAACGACGACCGGCCCGTCCTGCTGGAGACGAAGGGCACATGCATGCACCTCACACTGAACCGCCCCAGGGCCCTCAACGCCCTCAGCCACACCATGGTGCGGCTGCTCGACCAGGCCCTGGCCCGAGCCGAACAGGACGATGCGATCCACTCGGTGCTGCTGTCCGGGGCGGGCGACCGGGGCCTGTGCGCCGGGGGCGACATCCGCGCCCTGCACGACGATGCCCGGGCCTCGGGACGCGCGTCCCTGGAGTTCTGGCGTGACGAGTACCGCCTCAACGCCCGCATCGCCCGATTCCCCAAGCCGTACGTCGCACTGATGGACGGCATCGTGATGGGCGGCGGGGTCGGAGTGTCGGCCCATGCCGGAATCCGTGTGGTCACCGAACGCTCACGCGTCGCCATGCCCGAGACCGCCATCGGCTTCGTACCGGACGTCGGGGGCACCCGCCTGCTGGCCGCCGCCCCCGGTGAACTGGGCACCCATCTGGCCCTCACGGGCCGCTCCGTCGGGGCTGCCGACGCCATCCTCTGCGGCCTCGCCGATCACCACGTACCTGCCCACCTCCTCCCGCCCCTGACGGAAGCTCTGGGGGAGCCGGCCTGCCCGGGCGCGTCCGTCGCGGACATCGTCCAGCGGTTCGCGACCCAGCCGCCCGCCGGCGAGCTCGCCGCGCAGCGCGACTGGATCGATGCCTGCTACGCGGCAGACACCGTCGAGGACATCATCCGGAAACTGCGCGAGAGCGGTGTCCCCGCGGCGCGGACGGCTGCGGACGAGCTGCTGACCAAGTCGCCCCTCGCCCTGAAGGTCACGCTGGCCGCGGTCCGCCGCGCCGCCCGGCTCGACAGCCTGGAAGCCGTACTCGACCAGGAGTTCCGGGTCTCCAGCCGGGCGTTCGAGCACCCGGATTTCGTGGAAGGCGTGCGCGCCCGGATCATCGACAAGGACAACGCCCCGCACTGGAAGCCGGGCTCCCTCGCCGAGGTCGACGACCAGGAGGTCGACCGGTTCTTCGCGCCGCTCGGCCCCGGCGAACAAGAACTCGGCCTCGCTCCGGAGCCGGCAGACCCCTCGGCACGGGAGGGGCTGGCACGGTAGGACGGACGCCGCCCGTGGCGCCCGGCACAAGCCCGCCCCGCCGGGCGCTATCTGTCGCTGCCGGAAAGGCTCGGCTGCAGGGCCCGTACGAGAGCGAACAGCCGGTCCTCGTTGCCGGTCAGCCCCGCGCTGCGCAGGGCCTGGTCCGCCTCGCGCATCGGAGAGGTGAGCAGCGGCAGGTAGACCGGGGCGTCGTCGGGGTCCGCGAGCGCTGCCCGGGTGGCCTCCAACAGGCGGACGTACGCCTGCGCCGCGGCGAGTTCGTCGCTGTCCATCTCAGCATCTCCTCCTCAGAGCTGTCGGACCGTCAAGCATCTCTCATGGGTCTGACAACACAGCCTCACGACCGGGCGCGCCCGCCGGACAACCCGCTCGGCGGCTCCACCTCCAGGTAGCGCCGTCTGCGCGGCCCCCGATAGAGCAGCACCGTCCAGCCCACCTCCCGCAGGGCCGAAGCGCAGCCGGCCAGCGCCTCCTCCTCGTCGTGAGCGGCGCCGCTGCCGGGCGGCCCGGTCCACTCGACCCGGACCGAACCCGCCGACTCCCCGTCGCTCACCCGGTATCCGGCCGACACGCGGCGGCCCGACGGGTCGACGGCCGAAGGCGTGGCACCCGACCTCTCCAGCGCCAAGGCGACCGCCCTCACCGGACGGTTCAGCTCCCACGGAGCCGGCGCCGCCTCGGGGTCGGGCCGCCCTGTTCCGGTGAGGCGACGGATCTGCAGCAGTCCCTCGAACGCGGTCCGCACCGAAGCGGCCCGTGCCGCCGCGGGCTCGGGAATCGGCGGTCCGTCGCCGGTCGCCGGCTCGAATCCGGTGCTCTCCTCGATGCCCATACCTCCGCCCCCCTCGTGCTCCGTAGCGTACCGATGCCACGCCCGCACCAGCAGCGACGCGGGGATGCCGACTGGGCGGCGGTACAGCACGGCGATACCGCCACCGCCATGCCGGCCGGTCGCCTGGCCGGTCAGTCTCCGGTTCCCCGCATATCCGCCTCCAGCGCCGCCTTGAGGCGCTTCAGCGTCGTACGGATGTTGCCGGCCTGGAACTGCGCGAAGGTCTTGCCGCCCGTCGCCACGCGGTCGAAGGCGTTGGCGAGAAAGTCCGGCCAGCGGCGGCGGTCGTCGGTCCAGGTCTCCGTGACCCGCGTTGCCCCGTCCACCGCCTCGAACCGGTACTCCCACGTGGCGATGGGCCCCGGAAGCAGCGGACGCCGCAGCCCGATCGCGTGCACCCGGAAGGCGAAGCGCTCGCCGGGGTCGGCCGCCGTCACCGTGCACCGGGTCGTCCAGCGTGCCGCGCCGCGCTTGTTGCGCCCCTCGAAGACCATGCCGACGTACGCGTCACGCCGCTCGCCCCGCACGGTCGCGCCCCGGTTCTCGGGGCTCCAACGCCCCATCGCCGTGGGGTCGCTGAGCTGTGCGTAGACGAGTGCCGGCGAGGTGTCGATCATGATGCTGTCGGCTACGGACATGGTGCGGGGCATGACGCGACTCCTTGTCCACGGCCGTCGACGGACTACGCCCGGGTGCGGGACGGACCGTGGAGCCGACATCCCGGAGCCCACACCCTACTCGTGGGTAGATCCTCGCCGTGAGGACGTGGTCGGAGGGCGGCCGACGATCCGGCCGGGCAGGTACCCCCTTTCCCGCCCGGCCGGAGTCTTCGCCCGGCCCCGCCGACCGCCGCGAGGTGTGGGACGGCAGCGCGCGCGCCGGTATCAGGCGCGGAATTCCGCTGTGCGCTCCGGGGAAGCCTCCGAGAGCGCCTTCGCGATGGCGTCGGCGGCGCCCCGGTTGCCGTACACCGGGGTGCCGGGCTGCTGGCGCCATGAGTCGTCCAGGCCGCCGCCGTCCACCGTGTCGAAGCCCAACTCGTCGATGAGGTCGCGCACCGCCTGCTTGGCCGCCGGGTCGTCGCCGGCCACCGGGAGCACCAGCCGGTCCGCAGCACCCCGCGGGCGGGCCCGGTCCAGGATGTCCTGGGCGAAGGTGCCGTTGAACGCCTTGATCACGGGGTGGCCGATCTGCTGCTCCGTCCACCGGCTCTCGGGCAGCCCGTCCTCGATGGCGGCGATGCGGCCGTCCCGCTGCTGCGGGTAGTAGTTGCCGGTGTCGATGACCGCGGCACCCTCCGCCGCACCGTCGAGAAAGCCGGCGGGCAGATCGGGTACGGCCTTCAGCGGCACGGCGACGACGACCACCTGGGCGCCCTTCGCGGCCTCCGAGACGGTCACCGGCTTCGCCCCGGTCTCTTCGGCGAGGGCGGTGAGCGTCTGCGGGCCGCGGGAGTTGGCGACCGAGACGTCGTGCCCGAGGGCGGTCAGACGCCGTGTCAGGTTGCCGCCGATGTTGCCCGCGCCGATGATGCCGATCTTCATGGATCAGACCTTCCGTAGCTTTCCGAGTGGAGAGGAGTGGGTTCTGTCGCTTCACCAACTCCGGCTCCCGAGGGGCTATTCCGACCCCGGTGAAGGAATACCAGATCGGCCTCTGGTTGTTGACAGGCGCTTCGCGTTGCGCTCATCGAGGTCGGAGTGTGCGTCTGTAGGCCATTTGAGTGTCCTTGTCGGCAGCTCGGGCCGGACGGGGAAGGATGTCCCACCGCACCGATCGCCGGGGGTCCATTCTGGTCGCCGAGTCCACACGGGCCGTCGACCGAAGGAGCGTCGTAGTGACGACGAGGGGCATCTCGCAACCGGTGGAGAGCGATACCGCCGACGAGGACGAAATGCCGGTACGGAGCGGAGAGCCCGGCAACGTGGTCATCAAGTGGATGACCACGACGGATCACAAGACGATCGGTACGCTCTACCTCGTCACCTCCTTCGCGTTCTTCTGCGGGGGAGGAATCCTGGCTCTGGTGATGCGGGCCGAGCTGGCCCGGCCCGGTATCCAGCTGATTTCGAACGAGCAGTTCAACCAGGCGTTCACGATGCACGGCACGATCATGCTGCTGATGTTCGCGACGCCGCTGTTCGCCGGATTCGCCAACTGGATCATGCCGCTGCAGATCGGCGCGCCCGACGTGGCGTTCCCGCGGCTGAACATGTTCGCGTACTGGCTCTATCTCTTCGGCTCCCTCATCGCGGTGGCGGGCTTCCTCACGCCGCAGGGGGCGGCGGACTTCGGCTGGTTCGCCTATGCCCCGCTCAACGACGCGGTCCGTACGCCGGGTATCGGCGCCGATATGTGGATCATGGGTCTGGCCTTCTCCGGCTTCGGCACGATCCTCGGCTCGGTCAACTTCATCACCACGATCATCTGCATGCGCGCCCCGGGCATGACGATGTTCCGCATGCCGATCTTCACCTGGAACGTCCTGCTGACCGGCGTATTGGTCCTGCTGGCCTTCCCGGTTCTGGCCGCGGCCCTCTTGGTGCTGGAGGCCGACCGTAAATTCGGTGCCCATGTCTTCGACGCGGCCAACGGCGGCACGCTGCTGTGGCAGCACCTGTTCTGGTTCTTCGGCCATCCCGAGGTCTACATCATCGCTCTGCCGTTCTTCGGCATCGTCACCGAGATCTTCCCGGTCTTCAGCCGCAAACCGGTCTTCGGCTATATCGGACTGATCGCGGCCACGATCGCCATCGCCGGGCTGTCCGCGACCGTATGGGCGCACCACATGTTCGTCACGGGCGCGGTACTGCTGCCGTTCTTCTCCTTCATGACGTTCCTCATCGCCGTGCCGACAGGCGTGAAGTTCTTCAACTGGATCGGCACGATGTGGAAAGGGTCGCTGTCCCTGGAGACCCCGATGCTGTGGGCCGTCGGGTTCCTCGTCACCTTCCTGTTCGGCGGTCTGACCGGAATCATCCTCGCCTCACCGCCGCTGGACTTCCACGTCTCCGACTCGTACTTCGTCGTCGCCCACTTCCATTACGTGGTCTTCGGCACCGTGGTGTTCGCGATGTTCGCCGGATTCCATTTCTGGTGGCCGAAGTTCACCGGGAAGATGCTGGACGAACGGCTCGGCAAGATGACGTTCTGGACGCTGTTCGTCGGATTCCACGGCACGTTCCTCGTTCAGCACTGGCTGGGCGCCGAGGGCATGCCGCGCCGTTACGCGGACTATCTCGATGCCGACGGATTCACCGCGCTGAACACCGTCTCCACCATTTCCTCGTTCCTGCTCGGCCTGTCGATCCTGCCGTTCTTCTACAACGTCTGGAAGACCGCGCGGTACGGCAAGAAGGTCGGGGTCGACGACCCGTGGGGCTATGGCCGCTCGCTGGAGTGGGCGACCTCCTGCCCGCCGCCGCGGCACAACTTCGTCACGCTGCCGCGGATCCGTTCCGAATCCCCGGCGTTCGACCTGCACCATCCGGCGATCCGCTCCCTGCAGGAGGCCACCAACCGCCCCGACAACTCCAGGATCGTCGCCCCGGGGGACCGGCACGAGCAGTGACGTCGGCCCCGGACCTGACGGTGTGACGGAGAGGAGGACAGATGGAACCCGACAAGGACAGCGCCAGGGGGCTGGCGCAACTGGAGGGCTTTCTGCTGTGGAACGCCGAGGTCGAACGGGCACGACGGCAGGCACGCCGCTTCACCGACCAGTTGCCCTGGCTGACCACGGCGCAGCGTGAGGACGTCGAGCGGGTGTTCGTCACCGAACGCGTCGCCGTTTCACGGGAGTCACTCACCCGCGTCCGCGACCGCGCGGAAGAACTGCGCGAGGAGTACAGCGGGCGCTACGCGCGGCTCCGGGCCCGCTGCGTCGCCGTCTCGGTCGGTGCGGTGAGCGCGGCGACCTGCCTCGGTACGGCGGTGGCCCTGGCCATCCGCTGATCTCGCGGCAGCCCCTCCGCGCCGGAACTCCCCGGTGCGGCCGGGTGACCGGCCGCACCGGGCGGGGCCGGGGCGCGGGAGGCGAGCCGGATACGGTCAGTGGCCTACCAGGCAGAAGGGATGCCCGGCGGGATCGGCGTACACACGCCAGCCACGTTCTTCGTCCCCGGCGCCGAGCAGGGAGGCCCCGGCCGCCAGGACCTCCTCGTGCGACCGTTCCCGGTCGGTGACGCCGAAGTCCAGGTGGAACTGCTGGGGCGCCTCCTGGCCGGGCCAGCGGGGCGGCCGGTAGCCCGCCACCCGCTGAAAGGCGAGGACGAGCCCACAGGGCGTGTGCAGCGTGGACCACTCCGCGTCGCACTCCCACCGCCGGTCGGGACGGTCGACCTCTCCTCCCAGCAACGATGCGTAGAAATCGGCCAGTTCACTCGGGTCCGGGCAGTCGAGGACCACGCACTCCAGTTCAGCGATCATGACCGCATCGTAGGCATTTCCCGTCCACGCCGCGTGCGCCGCGGGGCTCAGCGCGCTCCGAACACCTGCGTCCACACCGGGCCGCCGCCGGAATCCTGCTTCCCCATGCCGATCTCCTTGAACGAGCAGTTGAGGATGTTCGCACGGTGTCCCGGGCTGTCCATCCAGGACTGCATCACGTCGGCCGGCGTCCGCTGCCCCTTGGCGATGTTCTCGCCGTACGTCGACCACCGGTATCCGGCGGCGGTGATCCGGTCGCCCGGGTCCCTGCCGTCCTGCGAGGTGTGGGAGAAGTAGTCCTGGGCCGCCATGTCGGCGGAGTGCCGCTGCGCGGCCGTGTTGAGCAGGCTGTTGACGGAGACCGGACCGCAGCCCTCCTTGGAGCGCTCGGCGTTGACCAGCTCGGTGACCTGCTCGGCCATCCCCGCCGGGGCGGGCGGTGCGGGAGCGGGCGGGTCCGGCTTCGGAGCCGGGGCGGCGGAGCTGGGCGCGGGCGGCGTCGTCGTCTTCTTCTTCGGCTTGGACTTGGGCTTCGGCTTGCGTGAGGGGCTCGGAGACTCCGAGGCGCTGGGCGACGTGGACGCCGAAGGGGAGGGGGACGACGTCGGGGCGGCCGACGTGGACACCTCCGTACGGGGGGCCGGAGCATCGGCCGTGACGGTCGTCGCGTCCCGGTCGTCGCCGTCGGTGTAGAGGTGCACCGCCGCGCCGCCCGTGCCCAGCGCCGCGACCGCGACGACGGCGGCGACAGCCGAGTTGCGACGACGCCGCCGGGCCTGCACCCGTCTGCGCTCGGCCCGGCCCGCCCCGGCACTGTCCGCGCCCGCAGCCGGTGCCTGGAGGTGCGCCGCCGTGGCGAGCAGCTCGGGAGCGGCCCCCGCCCCCGCCGCCGCGGCCACCGGAACGAGCGCGAGACCCACCAGCAGCCCCTCGGCGGGCACCAGGCCCGAGCCATGGCCCGAGCACACCGTGCACTCGCGGGCATGGCGGGCGAGCCTCTTGCGCCACAGGGCGGAGGGGACGCCGTCCCAGCCGGCGGTGATGTCCTCCAGCAGCACGCACGGCGGCTCCGCCGCCAGCGCGCCCACGACGACCCGCGCCGCCTCCAACTGGGCCTTCATCCGCTGCACCCGTACGGCGGTGTGCTGCGGGGTGAGTTCGAGAGCACCGGCGACCTCGGCCCGGGACAGATGCCCGGCGGTCTCCAGCCACCACAGCGACAACAGGGCGCGGTCGTCCTCGTCCAGCCAGCGCGTCGCCTCCGCCACCTGCCGCCGCTGGCCGGTCAGGCCGAGCTCCAGGATCGTCACCTCGACGAAATCCGCGCGGGGATCCGGCAGGTCGTACGCGGCCTCCAGCCGGTCCGCGGGTATCGCGCCCGCCTGCTTCTCGCGCCAGTGCGTGCGTATCTCGTTCATGGCTATCGCAACCAGCCAGGAACGGAAGCGCTCCGGGTCGCGAAGTTCGTGCAGGCCCCGGAGCATGCGCAGCACCGTCTCCTGCACCACGTCGTCCACGTCCGCATGGCCGTCCAGCGCACGTCCGACGACGTTGTACAGCAGCGGTAGATACGCCGAGACGAGCTGGTCCTTGGCCTGCTGGTCGCCGCCCTGCGCGGCCGCGATCAAGGCCGTCGGGTGATCCTTGCCCATGCTGTGCTCACTCTTCCGGGGTCCGGTGCTGTCACTTCCCACACTCGGGAGATGGGGTGAGGGCGGGACGATAACAAGAATCCGGCGAGCAACCCCGGAATCCTCTGCCGCGGACCTCCGCCGCCCGGCCCCGGTGGGCCCGTCGCGGGCCTGTGCGCAGCGGCCGCGGCACGCTCCGCGCACCGGGTCTGCGTCACGGAAGGAGATCCGTGACGCAGACCCGGTGCGCGGAAGGGAGGCGGCCGGACGCCGGCCGCCCGGTCACCGCTGGACCGGCTCAGGCGCGGGGCGGCCCGCCCTGGTCGCGGTCCGTGCCCAGCTGCTGCCTGAGCTTGTCCTGGGCGGTGTCGACGTGGCCCTTGTGCTTCCCCTGTGTACGGTCGTCGACCATGTCACCTGCCTTGTCGACGCCCTTGCCGGCCTGGTCCTCGTGGCCCTTGAGCATCTTCTTGATCTTGTCCATCGCGGACATACGTCCTCCTCGTCGACTCTTCGCCCCCCGCACATCAAGGTTCACCGCACCGGGCCCTGTCCGCATCCGCGCCGGGACATGGCGAGGACCCGGCCGACGGACCCGGGGAGCGTGGGAAGTGTGAAGCCGCGCCGACTGGGCACATACCGGTTGACCAGGAGGAGGTGGTGGCAATGGGCCGCATCCGAGTTGTCGTCCGTCGTCCCCCGCCCCCCTCGGGGCCGCCGCCGCTCGATCTGCGCACCCCGTCAGGCCGCCCCCTGCCGTACTGACCGCACCCGCCCCCGGCCCCTCCGGGCGCGCGCCGACGCGTCCGTACGGGTTACGGGACGTGCGTCCGCGTCATGGGTCGTCCATCCGCGTTACGGGTCCTCCGGGCGAGGGCCGTCGTCCAGCGGGCCGTGTCGCCGCGGTCTGCCCTCGTACCGCCCCGGGCCCGGTGCCGACAGCGGCGCGAGCTGCTCCACCAGGGCCTCCAGCTCCTCGACGGCGTACTCCGTCTCCCGGCGGATGTTCTTGTGCTCCGCGACGATGGCCCCGAGCAGCAGCGCGGTGAGCGCGACACAGCCGTTGAGCAGCGACAGATTGGCCATGATCTCCATCAGGCTGTGTCCGGCGAACGGTCCCAGCGCGTCCGTACCGGCGAGAATGGCGAGCACCGAGACGACCAGGGCGCACGGTGCGCTGCCGGGGAGCTGGAAGCGCAGGGCCGACCAGATGATCACCGGGAACACCACGTAGATCATCGACAGCGCGCTGCGCGTGGCGATCAGCGACACCACGACCACGACGACCGCGAGAACCGACGCCTCCAGCCAGCGGTCGCTCGGGCGGGGCCACCGCGCCCTGCGCAGGACCAGCAGGACGGGGGTGACCACCAGGACGCCCATCGCGTCCCCCGCCCACCAGGACGACCAGACCAGCCAGAACCGTCCCGGCGGAACCTTGTCGTCGAGCAGCAGCGTGAAGCTGCCGATGGTGGCGCTGATCAGCATCCCCGCGAACGCACCGAGGAAGACCAGGCAGACCCCGTCCCGCAGCCGGACCAGCTCATTGCGGAAGCCGACCCTCCGCAGCAGGGCGTACGCGGCCAGCGGGGCGGCCGTGTTGCCGAACATGATGGCCAGACGGCTCACGGTGAACGCGTCGCCGATCTCGGAGACCGTCACCAGCGTGCCCAGCGCGATGCCCGGCCAGACGCGGACGCCCAGGCACAGCAGCGCGGCCAGGGCGATACCGGTGGGCGGCCACAGCGGAGTGACGACCGCGCCGTCGACGACGACCTGGCGCATCAGCCCGACCCGCCCCGCCAGGTAGTAGGCGCCGGCCACGCCAAGGATCTGCGCCACGTACACGGCCCGACGTCTGGCTTCCTTGCTGCGGATCACACCACTCATCAGACACCGACCGCGGTAGCAGTCGGCAGGTGACACGCGCGGTACGGTCCGGCGTCACCGCGGGCCGCGGAGGGCGGCGGCATGCCGCAGGACCAGGACGGCGGCATCGTCCTCGTGCCCTGTCACCTCCGCCGCGCTCAGGACCTCGTCGGCCAGCTGTGCCGCGCTCGCCCCGGCGCGCGCGGCGACCAGCTGCCTGACCCGCTCCAGTCCCTCCTCGATCAGCAGCGACGGCCCCTCGACGACCCCGTCGGTGAGCAGCACGATCGCCCCGTCGCAGTCGAGGGTGCGCCGGGTGACGGGATAGCCCTCGCCGGGTTCGATGCCCAGCGGCATGCCGCCAGGGTCCTCCGTGAGGCCCGACCGGCCCCCCGTGGTGGCCCACACGGACGCCACATGCCCGGCCCGTGCGCTGTGCAGTTCCCAGGTCGTCGGGTCCAGCCGCAGGAACGTGCAGGTAGCGAAGAGCCCCGAGTCCACGGACAGCAGCAGGTCGTTCGTCCGGCCCAGGATCTCGCCCGGATCGGACGCCGTGCCCGCGATGGCCCGCATCGCGATCCGGACCTGCCCCATGAAGGCGGCCGCCTCGACGTCATGGCCCTGTACGTCGCCGATGGCGAAGCCGAGTGTCCCGTCCGCGAGGGGAAAACCGTCGTACCAGTCGCCGCCGATGTCCAGGCCGTGGCGGGCCGGTGCGTAACCGGCCGCGGACTGCAGACCGGGGAGCGTGGGCAGGGCCGCCGGAAGCATCTCGCGCTGGAGGGCCTGCGCGAGCTCCACCCTGGCCTGATGGAACTCCACCTCGCGCCGAGCACGCGCCGTGAGGTCCTGCAAGGTGTTGAGCAGGTCCTCGGCGCTGGCTGAGCGGGGAGTCCGACGCCGGTTCATGTGCCGCTCCGCGGTGCGTTATGTCCTTGAATCATAGGGCGGGCCACCCGGAGCGGCGACTGCGGCGACCGAGGCGACGTCCGCGTACCGGCGGCCCAGGTGGCGCGCCGCTCAGAACGGACGGGCGCGGTACAGATCGCGGAGCAGGGCGATCTCGGCACCGTGGTGCAGCACCTCCTGGTTGACCCACCAGACGACGTCGACAAAGAGGTCCTCGGCGTCGCTGCCGTTCGGATACGTGCTGTACCCGACGGTGTCCAGGGCCGTGTCGTCCGCGGTGAGCAGGGCCTCGCGCCAGGCGGCGGACGAGGTCTCGAAGGCGGCCACCGCACCGGCGGCGTCCCCCGGAGTGCGGTAGTCCTCGTGGGTGAGCGTCCTGCCGCCATGGGTGTGGTCGGCGCGGAGGGCGAGCATCTCGGAGAGATGGCTCAGACGCCACGCGACGGTGGTGAACGGCGGGGGAAACGGATGCGGGGAGTCCGCCGCGTCCCGCCCCCAGTCACCGGCCCCGGCCAGAGCCGTCGCCCGCGCCCCGGGCCCGTCGTCGCGACGGCGTACGGACCAGCAGTCGGGCACGGGTTCCCAGAGGTACTCATCGTCGCCGAGCGGCGTGACGCCGATGTCGACGCCGTTGCCGCTGTCCATGACGGGACCGGCCAGGCGGGCGAGGAGCCGTTCGCAGGCGAAGTCGAACTGCTCCAGCAGGGGGATCAGGCGCGGTGGGATGGTCACCGGTGGAGCGTGCCACAGCCGACGGGCGGACGCGCACCGATTTCCCCGCTGCCGCCCGCGGGCTCGGCCGGACGGGCCGGCACCGTACGGTCCGCCGCCGGACGGTGGCCGGATGGACGCTCGTACCGAGCCGTTGTCAGTGCCCGGTGGGATGCTGCCCGCATGGACGAGCTGATGAGGCAGCGACGGGTGTACGGCACCGACCACGACGACCCCCGCCCGGGACCGAGGCCTGGGCACGACTACCGCGAGCTGGTCGGCGGCCCGCTCGACGGGCTGCTGCTCGACGTCACCGGGTGGGGCGAGGCGGACCTGCGCGACGGCGTCGGGCTGGTCACCGAGATCGGCGCCTACGGGCCCGGCGGCCGCGCCGAGTACGGGCCGCGGTCGCCGGACAGCCACCAGTGGGACTGGCGCGGCGACGTGCGGTGACGAAGACCGGGTGGTGAGGGCAGGGGCGGCAGGAATCGAACCTGCGGCATACGGTTTTGGAGACCGCCGCTCTGGCCGCTGAGCTACGCCCCTTGGGTACGGGCTGAAGCCTGGCACCCCCCACCCAGCCGGCGCCAACCGGTTTACGCGGGGGCGGTGTTCCAGCACCGTGGCGCGGAACGCTCCCACCAGGGGCCGCAGATCGAGGCGACGAAGTCGTCGCGCCGCGGGATCGGCGACGGCGAGGCCGCCGCCCTCTTCCACGGGCAGCTACGCCGACGGCCTCGCCGCGCTCACGCAGCCGCTCGCCGGCTGACCGCCACGGGCGCCCGGGCCCCCACCTTGCGCCCGGCAAGCCGGGGGAGGGGCTGTGGGCCGGTCCGGGCCGTCCGATAGGTTGGCCGGTCATGTGGGCTTTGAGCGCGGTCGGATGCCGGCGGCTGGGTGCGGTGGGATCCCTGGCGATCGTCGGAGGCGGCTGGTTCGCCGGAAAACTGCCGTTCCACGACCCCTGGGGCCTGTGGACCGACCACGGGTCCGCCACGAAGGCCGTGGCCGCCGCCGTCGCCTACGTCGGACTGACCGTTCTCGTCGTGGCCTGGTGGCAGTACGGCAAGACCGCCTCCACCGCCCGCGACACCCTTGTCACCCTCGCCTGGTGGACGGCTCCGTTCCTGCTCGCGCCCCCGCTCTACAGCGCCGACGTCTACAGCTACATCGCCCAGGGCTCGATGGTCGTCGAAGGGCACGACGTCTACACCCTCGGCCCCTCCGCCCTGGACCCCGGCGGAATCGGCGGCGACGCCGCCGCGAGCGTCGGCAACCACTGGCGCGACACCCCCGCCCCCTACGGTCCGCTCTTCCTGCTGATCTCCGCCGCCGTCGCCTGGGCCACCGGTGGCACGATCGTCCCCGCCGTCCTGGCGATGCGGCTCGTCGCACTCGCCTCGCTCGCCCTGATCGCTTTGTCCCTGCGCCGCCTGGCGCGTGAACACGGCCGCAGCGAGAGCCGTGCCCTGTGGCTGGGTGCCCTCAACCCGCTGCTGCTGATCCACGTGGTCGGCGGCGTGCACAACGACGGGCTGATGATCGGCCTGATGCTCTCCGGTTTCGTCCTCGCGCTGCGCGGAAAGTGGATCGCGGGCAGCGCACTGGTCGGGCTCGCCATGATGGTGAAGTCGCCGGCGGCCGTGTCGCTGCTTTTCATCGGGGTCCTCGTACACTCCGCCGCGACGGGCCCCCAGTGGCGCCGCTGGGCCAAGGGGCTCCTCGCGCCCGGCCTGATCGCCTGTGCGGTCGCCGGAGGGGCGACCCTGGTCAGCGGCACCGGATTCGGCTGGCTCACCACCCAGGGCGTCGCCGCGAACATCCACACCGCGCTCTCCGCCACCAGCGACCTCGGCCTCGGCCTGGGAGAGCTGGCCCACCTGCTGCTGGGCGTCGACGCGGAGCCGGTCAAGTCCGCCGTCCAGACGCTGGGCCTGGCGGTCGCGCTCGTCCTGATCCTCGTCCTGGGCCGCCGCGCGATGCGCGGCACCGTCACGCCCGCCCACGCGCTCGGCCTCTCCCTGCTCGCGCTGGTCGCCCTCTCGCCCATGGTCCAGCCCTGGTACCTGCTCTGGGGCGTGGCCGTCGTCGCCGCGACCGCACCCTACGGCCGCCTCCTTGCCGTCCTGATCGTGCTCTCGGCGGCCCTGGTGTACGAGACGCACCCCATGGGGGCCACCCCGCCCTACGGATTCGCCCTCGCCGCACTCGCCGTCGTCCTCGGCACCCTCGCGATCCGCCGGGCCCCCCTCGCCCCGCCCGGCGTCCGGCTGCCCCGCCGGCGCAGCCCCGAGGACGCGGCGGACCGCCGGGGCACCCCCGCGTCCGCCGATTCCCCGGCTCCCGCCCCGGCCCCGCAGAACGCTCCGTGAGGAAAACCCCTCGACGCTCCCCAAGATCCTCCGCTACGCTGAGCGGGTCCTGTTGTCTCCGATAGAGGTGGACGTTGCGCATCTGAGGTCCGCGATCATCGCGCGGTACGGCCCTGGCCCGTACACGGTCACGACGCTGTCGGCATGTCTGCCGCCCGTGACTTCCGCGTGGATGCGACCTCGGTGCTGAGCCGTCCCTCACCTTCGCAGGACTGTTCTCCCCACCACTCTCCGGCCCCCGGCCGGGTCGCCGCGTGCTGTTCGCATACGAAGCCCCCTTGTACCTCCGCTTCCGACTGCGAGAACTCCCATGAGCCATCCCACCGCGCCCGGCGCCTCCGTCGCCGCCTCCAACCTCACCTTCCAGTGGCCCGACGGCACGAACCTCTTCGACGGGCTCTCCCTCACCGTCCCCCGGGGCCGCACCGGACTCGCCGGGGCCAACGGTGCCGGTAAGTCGACCCTCCTGCGCCTGTTCGC
Source organism: Streptomyces parvus (assembly GCF_032121415.1). NCBI lineage: Bacteria > Bacillati > Actinomycetota > Actinomycetes > Kitasatosporales > Streptomycetaceae > Streptomyces > Streptomyces parvus. The sequence continues at coordinate 7,031,939 of NZ_CP135079.1, forward strand.
GGGACTCCTGCGTCCCGCGTCGGGGTCCGTCACCATCGGCGGAAACCTCGCCTACCTGCCGCAGAACATCACCCTGGACACCGGCCTCCACGTCGACGCCGCCCTCGGTATCGCCGAGCGGCGGGCCGCCCTGCGCGCCATCGAGTCCGGCGACGTACGGGAGGAGCACTTCGAAACCGTCGGCGACGACTGGGACGTCGAGGAACGCGCCCTGGCCACCCTCGGCTCCCTCGGGCTCGGCGCCGTCGAACTCGACCGCACCGTCGGCCAGCTGTCGGGTGGGGAGACCGTCCTGCTGCGCCTGGCCGCGCTGCTCCTGGAACGCCCGGACGTCCTCCTCCTCGACGAACCGACCAACAACCTGGACCTGTCCGCCCGCCGCAGGCTCTACGACGCCGTCGACTCCTGGCGCACCGGCATCCTGATCGTCGTCAGCCACGACCGGGACCTGCTGGAGCGCGTCGACCGCATCGCCGAACTCCGGGCGGGCTCGGTGAGCTGGTACGGGGGCGGCTGGTCCGCCTACCAGGAAGCTCTCGCCACCCAGCAGGAGGCCGCAGGGCGGATGCTGCGCGCCGCCGACGCCGACGTACGCCGTCAGCAGCGCGAGCTGGAGGAGACCCGGATCAAGGTGGCCCGCCGCCAGCGCCACGACAAGAAGCTGGACGGCCAGCGGAAGGCCCCGCGCATCGTCGCGGGGGAGCGCAAGCGCTCGGCCCAGGAGTCCGGGGACCGGCTGCGCGGACTGCACGAGGACCGCCTCGACGAGGCCCGCGAGCGCAGGGAGGAAGCCGCCGAGGCCATCCGCCGCGATGCCGAGATCAAGGTGAGCCTGCCCCACACCGCGGTGCCCGCGGGCCGCACCGTCCTGACCGTACGGGACCTGAGCCTCCCCTACGGGCGGCTGCGCGAGGGCAGCCTCCATGTACAGGGACCCGAGCGCATCGCCCTGGTCGGCCGCAACGGGGCCGGCAAGACCACCTTCCTGCGCACGCTCACCGGGGAGCTGGCGCCGAGCACCGGAGAGGCCACGGCGTCGGTGCCGTTGAAATTCCTCCCGCAGCGGCTCGACGTCCTCGACGACGCGTTGAGCGTCGCCGACAACGTCGCCCGCACCGCCCCCGGCACCACCGACAACCAGATCCGCTCCCAGCTCGCCCGGTTTCTCTTCAAGGGCGCCCGCGCGGAGCAGCCGGCAGGCACGCTCTCGGGCGGTGAACGCTTCCGGGCCGCGCTCGCGGCGACGATGCTCGCCGCCCCGGCACCCCAGCTGCTCCTGCTGGACGAGCCGACGAACAACCTCGACGTGGCCAGCGTGCGCCAGCTGACGAGCGCCCTGGAGTCCTACGAGGGCGCGCTGCTCATCGCCAGCCACGACCTGCCGTTCCTGGAATCCGTGGGTATCACCCGGTGGATCCTCTTGGACGACGAGCTGCGGGAGACCGACGCCGACGAGATCCGAGCACTGTTCGGGAGCGCGGAATCCACGCGGGCGGGCACGGTATGACGGGCGCCGACCTGGGCCCCTGCGTCGTCCTGATCACCGGGGTGATGGCCGCGGGCAAGTCCACCGTGGCCCAGCTCCTGGCCGAGAGCCTGCCGCGAGCGGTCCACGTGCGCGGCGACGTCTTCCGCCGCATGATCGTCTCCGGCCGCGCGGAGATGACACCCGACGAGGCCGAGGAGGCGCGGCGCCAGCTCGACCTGCGCCAGCGGCTCTCCGCGCAGGTGGCCGACGCCTACGCGGACGAGGGGTGGACGGCCGTCGTCCAGGACATCGTGCTCGGCGAGGATCTGCCGCGTTACGTCGACAGGGTCCGCACCCGCCCGCTGCACGTCGTCATGCTCGCGCCCTCGCCGGGAACCGTGCGCGAGCGGGAGGAGGGGCGGGGCAAGACCGGGTACGGGTCGTGGACGGTCGAGGCGTTCGACGCGTATCTGCGGAGCGGGACTCCGCGTACCGGGCTGTGGCTGGACACGTCCGGCCAGACGCCCGAGGAGACGGTTTCGGCCATCCTCGACGGACTGCGCGGGTGAGCCGCGCGCGAGCCGCGGCGGGGTGACACGGAGGGGCAGGACGGTGCGGGGGCGGCGGGGCTCTCAGGCCGCCTCGTAACTGTGGGCCCGTCCGCCCCGCCACTCCACCCAGAGCGGGTTGTCGAGGAGCCGGTCCGCTTCTTCGAGGCCGGCCCCGCTCAGGAACACGATCACGTCGTGGTCGCTGTGGGCCAGCCCGAGTATCTCGTCCCGGCCTTCGTAGTGCACGGTCACCCGGCGGCCGCCCGAGGGGGTCGGACGGTGGATGACGATCGGGGGATTTGCCATGGGTCCACCCTGCGACGCGCCCCGCACCCGCGCATCCCCGGCCGGGCCTCTTCGCGAGCGGTCCGATGGCGGCCCGGAAAAGGCCCCCGCACCGCCCCCGAGGGCCGCGGGGGCCCTCAACGCCCGGCGGGCGCGAGTTCCACCGTTGTGGTGACACGGACCAGGGAAGGGCGGCGCGGGGCGGAGCCGAATCCGAAGGCGACCGGCGGATCGAGCGGGGCGAGCGCGCCCAGGCTCACCCCGCCCAGCACGGCGTCTGCGGCCACGACCGGCCGCAGCCCCCGCGCCCCGTACCACTCGCGCCGCCCCGGGCCCGCGCGGCCCAGGGTGCGTACGCCGGGCATCAGCAACCGGGCCGGTACGTCGCACACCGCGGCCCAGACCGGGCTGCGGGCGAACGGGGCCGGCACGGCGGACAGCAGCAGGCCGAGGGCCGACCGGCGTCCGGTCCGCAGCCGCAGGCGCAGCGGCCCCGCCTCGACGAGCCAGGCGGAGTCCCCGGCCGGGGCGGCGGGGGTGACGGACACGGGCACCACCTCGATCCGGTCGAAGCGGTATGTGGCGGCGACGAAGTCCGCGATCCGCCGGGACGGGGCCAGCAGGACCCGTTCGCCGTCCGGATGCTCGACCATGACGTCGCTGAACGCCCCGAACGGCGAACGGGGCCAGTGCCCGACCACCAGCCGCGTGCCCGAGGAGGTCCCCACACCGGCGATCCAGCCGTCGAACCGCAGTCGTTCACCCGTCACGCTCCTCAGTCTGCCCCGCCACCGCCCCGGATCACTCGAAGCGGGACGTGTCCCCGGCTCCGCGCCGTACGATCTCGGGCTCGTCGCCGGAGAAGTCGATGACCGTGGTCGGCTCGGTGCCGCAGTCGCCCGAGTCGATGACGGCGTCCACCTCGTGGTCGAGACGCTCCTTGATCTCCCAGCCCTGCGTCAGCGGCTCCTCCTCGTCCGGCAGCAGCAGGGTGCTGGAGAGCAGCGGCTCGCCGAGCTCGGAGACCAGCGCCTGGGTGACGACGTGGTCGGGGATGCGGACGCCGACCGTCTTCTTCTTCGGGTGCAGCAACTGGCGGGGGACCTCCTTCGTCGCGGGGAGGATGAAGGTGTAGCTGCCGGGCGTCGCCGCCTTGACCGCACGGAACACGTCGTTGTCCACGCGGACGAACTGCGCCAGCTGCGCGAAGTCGTGGCACACCAGCGTGAAGTGGTGCCGGTCGTCGAGATTCCGGATCGTCCTGATCCGGTCGATGGCGTCGCGGTTGCCCAACTGGCAGCCCAGGGCGTAGCACGAGTCGGTGGGGTACGCGACGAGCGCACCGGACCGGATGCTGTCGACCACCGTGCCGATGGTGCGGGGCTGGGGATTTGCGGGGTGCACGTCGAAGTACTTGGCCATTCGCCGAGCTTACGCGTTCGGGCAGGACCGGGGAGAGCCCTGTGCACGGAAGCGCGGGAGGCGGCCCGTCGCACGACGGGCCGCCTCTTCTTCCGCTTCGTACGCCGGTGGCCGGTCAGACCGCGGCGGCCCCCACCAGCTCGTCCAGGACGTCCTCCATGGTCACGAAGCCGATGACCGTGCCCTTGCCTCCGGTGACCGCCGCGAGATGCGTACCGGCGGCACGCATCGCGGTGAGGGTGTCGTCGAGAGGGGTGTCGATCTCGACCCGGATGACGGGGTGGAGGGCGCTCTTCGGCAGGGCCTTGGTGCGCTCCGCGACACCGAGGGCGTCCTTGATGTGGAAGTAGCCCAGCAGCCCGTCGTCCGGGCCGGTGACCGGCAGCCGGGAGAAGCCCGAGGCGACCGCGGCCCGCTCCAGGCCCCGCGGGGTGATGCCCAGGTCGACGGTGACGGTCCGGTTCAGCGGGACCATCACCTCGCCGACCGGCCGGGTCCCGAGCTCCAGGGCGTCCCGCAGCCGCTCGCCGTCGGCCGGGGCCAGCAGCCCGGCGTCGCTGGAGTCCTTCACCAGACGCACGAGCTCGTCGTCGGTGAACACCGAGGCGACCTCGTCCTTGGGCTCCACCTTGAGCAGCCGCAGCAGCATGTTGGCGAAGGCGTTGATGCCGAAGATGACCGGGCGCAGCGCCCGGGTCAGCGCCACCAGGGACGGCCCCAGCGCCAGGGCCGTGGCGACGGGGGCGGCCAGCGCGATGTTCTTCGGGATCATCTCGCCGATGAGCATGTGCAGATACGTCGCCAGCGTCAGCGCGATCACGAACGCGATCGGGTGGACCAGCGCGTCGGGCACGCCCACCGCGTCGAAGGGCGGCTCCAGCAGATGGGCGATGGCCGGTTCCGCGACGGCGCCCAGCACCAGCGAGGAGATGGTGATGCCGAGCTGCGCGGTGGCCATGGCGGCCGACAGGTGTTCGAGGCCCCACAGGGTGCTCTTGGCACGGCGGCCGCCCCGGACGGCCTGCGGCTCGATCTGGCTGCGGCGGACCGAGATGAGCGCGAACTCCGCGCCGACGAAGAAGGCGTTGGTGAGGAGAGTGAGCGCGCCGATGGCGAGCTGGATCGTGGTCATCGGGCGTCCTCCTTCACGAGGGCCGGCGCCGGCGCCGGCGCGGTGATCCGGACCCGGTCGGCCCGGTGGTGCTCGATGTCGAGCACGTCGAACTGCCAGCCGTCGACCTCCACCCGGTCCGCACGGACGGGGATGCGGGCCAGCTGGTTGGCGAGGAGGCCGGCGAGCGTCTCGTACGGGCCTTCCGGCGCGGTGAACCCGATCCGGTCGAGCTGGTCCAGCCGGATGCTGCCCTCGGCCGCCCAGACCTCGCGGCCGTCGCCGAGCGGCTCGGCCGGTGCGATGTCGGGGCGCTCATGGGGGTCGTGCTCGTCGCGGACCTCGCCGACGACCTCCTCCACGATGTCCTCGACGGTGGCCACCCCCGCCGTACCGCCGTACTCGTCGATCACCACAGCCATCGTCCGGTGCTTGCGCAGCTGAGCCAGCAGCCGGTCGACGGGCAGCGAGTCGGGGACGAGGAGCGGCTCGGTGGCGAGCGCCGTGACCGGGGTCCGGGACCGCTCCGACTCGTCCAGGGCGAGGACGTCGCGGATGTGGACCGTGCCGATGACCTCGTCCAGGCTGTCCCGGTAGACCGGGAAGCGGGACAGGCCCGTGGCCAGCGTGAGGTTGGCGGCGTCGGCAGCCGTGGCGTGCGCTTCCAGTGCCCGGACGTCGATGCGCGGCGTCATGACGTTCTCGGCGGACAGCTCGGCCAGGTGCAGCGTCCGGACGAACAGCTCGGCCGAGTCCTGCTCGATGGCGCCCTCACGGGCGGAGTGCTGGGCGAGCGCGATCAGCTCCTGCGGCGTACGGGCGGAGGCCAGCTCCTCGGCCGGCTCCAGGCCCAGTCGCCGCACGAAGCGGTTCGCGGTGTTGTTGAGGTGCCGGATCAGCGGGCCGAAAGCCGCCGTGAACGCCCGCTGCGGGGTCGAGACGACCTTGGCGACCGTGAGCGGGCTGGAGATCGCCCAGTTCTTCGGGACCAGCTCACCGACGACCATGAGGACCACCGTGGACACCGCCACGCCGAGGAGCGTGGCGACCGTGGACACGGCCCCCGACGGCAGCCCGACGGCCTCCAGCGGGCCGCGCAGCAGCACCGCGAGGGACGGCTCGGCCAGCATGCCGATGACCAGGGAGGTCACGGTGATGCCGAGCTGGGCGCCGGAGAGCTGGAAGGTGAGCCGCTTGGCTGCCTTGAGTGCGCTCTCGGCGCCGCGCTCACCGGCCTTCGCGGCGCGTTCGAGCTCGCTCCGCTCGATGGTCGTGAGCGAGAACTCCGCCGCGACGAACACCGCACAGGCCAGTGTCAGCGCGAGGGCGAGGAGAAGAAGGACCACTTCGCTCACCGTGTCACCTCCGTCCCCTGGTGCGCGGGGTCGGGGATGACACGGTTCGTACTGGGAGGCTCACCCATTGCGGTGCCGCAGCTCCTTCTCTGTTCGGATCGTCCGGATCGACGGTGGGGGACGGGTGTGAAACCCGCCTGATAGATAGTAAAGGGAACGCAAAGCAATGGGGGAGTGGCGGGTGTCACACGGAGTGCCGTCCGGGGGGAAGAGCCTCGCGGTGGGCGGCGGGGCGCGGGGGCCGGGCGGGCGCTCGCGATCTTGATGGCCGGAACTGTGCGCAGCGGTCGCGGCTTGGGAAATCCTTTACCTCCCGGGAGCTTCTGCCCGGCGAGGCGGCTCACGCCCCCTCGATCGCCCATCCACAGAAGGAGCGGACGCCGCACATGGTGTTCAAGAAGTTGCTCGGAGCCCTCGGCGTCGGCGGCCCCTCGGTCGACACCGTTCTGCAGCCCGGCCCGGCCCTGCCCGGTGGTGTCGTCTCAGGAGAGGTCCGCCTGCGGGGCGGCGGGACGGACGTGACGGTCGACCGGATCTCCCTTCTCCTCGTCGCCCGGGTCGAGAGGGAGGGCCAGGAGGAAGAGGACGAGGGCACGGTCGTCCTCGAACGGTTCACCGTCGGCGGCGGGTTCCGGCTGGCGGAGGAGGCCGACCACACGGTGCCCTTCACCCTCACCCTGCCGTGGGAGACGCCGATCACCGAACTCCACGGCCAGCACCTCGGCCCCGTGCTCGGCATCCGGACGGAGCTGGAGATCGCGGGGGCACGCGACAAGGGCGACCTCGACGCGCTCGCGGTGGGACCGCTGCCCGCGCAGGAAGCGATCCTGGAGGCCTTCGGCCAGCTCGGCTACGCCTTCAGGTCCGCGGACCTGGAGCTCGGCCACATCCGCGGAACCGGCCAGCGACTGCCCTGCTACCAGGAGATCGAGATCCTCCCGCCGGCCGGTCACGCCCACGCCGTGAACGAGATCGAGGTGACCTTCATCGCCGCACCGGGCGGCCTGGAGGTGGTCATCGAGGCGGACAAACGCGCCGGGTTCTTCTCGGAGGGCCACGACACGGTGCACCGCTTCACCGCATCCCACCACGCGGCCCCGCAGACCGACTGGAACGCCCGGGTCGACGCCTGGCTGAAGGAGGTCGTCGCCGGCCACGGGGCCCATGGAGCGCCGGCCCCCTACGGTGACGACCACGGCGACCGGCACCGCTCGGGCCCGGGTGCGGGCGCGGTGGCGGCCGGGGCCGCGGCGGGCGTGGCCGTGGGTGTCGTCGGCGGCATGGTCGCGGCGGAGGTGGTCGACGAGATCGGTGACGCCTTCGAGGGCGAGGAGGACGAGGGGAGCGAGGAGGAGGGCTGATCGGGGGAACCGCGGGCCGGGAGGGAGCAGCCCGCCCTTCCGGCCCGTCCCACGCCGGGCCGGACGCTCGGCCACCTCGCCGATCGGACCCGGCGGGAGCGGCGGATTGCGGGTAGGAAGGGGGGAGCGAACGGCCGCCCATGTGGACAAGGAGCCCCATGAATCCCGGAACCCCTCCGCCCGATCCGCGGCACCGGCGTCCCGACGGCGTCAGCGACGCGACTGTCGAGGCCCTGGGGGCCCTGTCGAAGGCGCTGGAAACCGCCGAGCGGGCCCGCGGCGCCCTCTACGATTTCCACCAGCTCACCGGGAGCGCCGACCTGGTCCTCGACGATGCCGTACGACTGCTCCGTGCGGCGGGACACGGGCGCCGGGCCGATCAGGTGGAACGGGAGATCCTCGGCCGCAACGTCATTCCAGGGCACTGGACGTTCCAGATCGTCGAGGAGTACAACTCCACCTACTACGACGTGTTCCGGGCGATCGAACGGGAGATCAGACAGGAACTCGCCGAGGGTCGCGACCACCTCTACGAAGCCGAGATGAAGGCGGCCCGGCGGACCGAGGGGCATCCGGACCACACTGCCGACTGACGTGCTGTGCCCAGGAGTCGAGGTCGGCCACCCCTGCGTACGTCCCGCGATCCCGGGCACACGGAGGTCACCGCTCGGAAGGAGCTCCCCATGCTCGGTATAGCTGCCGCAGTGCTGTTCTTCATCGCGTTCCTGATCAACGCGGCCGACATCTCCACCAACGACGTGTTCGCGTCGACCAACGTGATGCTGCTCGGCCTCATGCTCCTCGCCCTCCATGTCGCGGGCGTGGGCGGGGGCACCCGGCTCGGCGGTTCGCGCCGACGCTGAACCTTTCCTCCCGGCCCCACCGTCGTACGACCGGCGGTGGGGCCGATGCCTGTCGTCGGGTCGCCCCCTGGGCCGTCACCGAACGTAGCCGCACGAGATGCGGAGCGCACCGACTGCGGTGACGCTGGGGCTCCGGTCGCGCACGCAACGCCGGTCGCCGACGGAGGACCCACGACGGAGGACACCCCATGAACCTGTACGACAGCCCGGCGGAGCGAGCCCGCCGCACCCGTGAACGCGCCGAGGAACTGGGACGCGCCGCCGACCGGGCCACCGACCCCGAGCACCGTCGACGGCTGCGGGCGAAGGCGCTGCGACTGCTCCGCGAGGAGCCCGCACCCGACCCGGGCTGCTAGCAGCGGTCGTACGGGAAAAGCCGATTGCCCGGGCGCCCGCCGCCCGGGTAGCGTCACGCGCCGTGACCCCCACTCTGCGCACCGAGAGGCTTCTGCTGGAGCCGTACGTCCCCGAGGACGAAGAGGACTTCGTCGCTCTGTTCCAGGACACCAGGGTGTCCCGGTGGATGGGGGACGGCCCTTCCTCCGAGGCGGAGGACCGGGCGCTGTTCGGGCGGGTCTTCACCATGGTCTACGCCCAGGACCTCTTCGCCGTCTGGGCCGTCCGCCGCGACGGCCGGCTGGTCGGGCACGCCGAGATCAAGCGGACCGACACCGTCGACGGCCACGAGATCATCTACGCCCTCGCGCCCACGGCGTGGGGCTCCGGCCTGGGGACCGAACTGGCCCGGGCCGTCGTCGCCCACGGCTTCGACACCCTCGGACTGGACGAGGTCCACGCCACCGTCGCCGCCGCGAACGAGGCGTCGCTGACCCTGCTGGACAGGATGGGCTTCGCGTACGTGAGGGACATCGAGGAGGACGACGGCAGCACCACCCGCGTGCTGACCCTCCGCCGCTGACCCCGGTTGGTCGCCCGGTCACCCAGATCGCCCGGTCGGACAAGGCCGGCGCCGACGCCTTGCGCCGCCTCCCGCCGCCCCGGATCCGGACGCCCCCCTCACGCTCGCTCCCGACGACGCGGCGGCGACTTCCCCGCCCGACGGGGACGACCACCGCACCCGCTCGCCCACCACCGCCGACTCCGGGAGCAGCGGGGGCTCGCCCAACCGGCTTCCACCGGGATCTCCTGGGCGGGGGCCACCGACGCACCCCCGATGCCATGACGCTTGAGGGCGTCCGCGACGAAACCGCCCGCCTTCATCGAGGAACCCGATGTCCGCCCGCCCGGCCCGTACCGTCGACCGACAGCGCGGCCCGCTCGAAGGCCACCAGCTCCACGGGCACCCCGAGCCGCCGCCCGAACTCCCGGGCCAGGTCGACGGAGACCTCTGCCGGCTCCCCGCTCGCCGGATCCCGGTGGGCCAGGATCGGGTTGCCGAGGTTGATCGAGGCACGCAGGGTTCCGCCGGGCGCGAACGTGGAGACCAGGGCGTCGGGCGTCGGCAGCTGAGTCATGGAGCCGAGTCCACGAGGGAGCCCACGGCGGTCGGCGGGCGTACGAGACCGCCGCAGCCTGCGGTGGAAGGGCGGGCGGGACCCGCCGGTCTCCGGCGTGCCAGGCCCTTCACGTGGGGGGGGCAGGCGCCCCACCCGGCGTGCTCAGGCCCCCACCGTGCCGTCCACCCCTTCCCGCAGCAGGTCCGCGTGACCGTTGTGGCGGCCGTACTCCAGCAGGACGTGCACCATGACCATCCGCAGCGAGACGTCCTTCTCCCAGCGCGGCTGACGCCCCACCAGGTCCAGCGAGGCCGCCTCCCGCTCGATCCGGCGCGAGGTCTCCACCTCCGCCTCCCAGGCGGCGAACGCCTCGGCCCCGGTCGAGGCGCTCGCGTCGTACGCCGCCTGGAAGTCGAACGGCTTCTGCGACCACACCATCGGAGCCGCCTCGTCGTCGAACACCCTCCGGAACCAGGCGCGTTCCACCTCCGCCAGATGCCGGAGCAGAGCCAGCAGCGACAAGGTGGACGGCGCCATCGACCGCTCGCGCAACTCCTCGTCGCTCAGCCCCGCGCACTTCATGGCCAGGGTCTCCCGGTGGTAGTCGAGAAAGGCCCGCAGCGTCTCGCGCTCGCTGCCCAGGAGCGGAGGCCCGACCCGGTCGTCACTCTTCATGATCATCATCCTCGGTTCCGTGGTGCCGGCCGACAGTATGTCCGTTGGGGCGTTCCCCGGGCAGCCGGGTTTCCGCAGAGCCGCATCCAGGGTGTGGGCCATGGACGTACGAGAACTGCTGCGGCGCTCCGGAGGACCGGTGGCACGCGACCGGATCGGGGACGACCTGGCCGCGCTCGGCCTCGGGCCGGGCGACACCGTGACGTTCCATACGCGCCTGTTCCCGTGTCGTGCCCGGGGGACAGGACCCGTTCGCGGTCATCGTCCGGGCGATGCCCGACGCGGGCATCGGCCGGACCCGCACCGTCGGGGCAGCCGACAGCTGCCTGTTCGATGCCGGTCCCGCCGTCGACTTCGGTGTCCGCTGGATCGAGGAGCACCTGAACGCCCCCGCGTGACGGCCGGCCAGGCTGCTCAGGCCAGCCGCACCCTGACCGTCTGTGTCGCCCCGCGCGCACCGGACAGATCGCCGAAGACGAGGCGCAGCGACGCGCCCGCGGTCGCCGACGTCACCGTACCCGGCTTCGATACGACCGAGGCGACCGCCCGGTTCCACGTGAGGGTCAGGCTGGTGCGCATCCGCATGGGGTCGCTCACGCACACCGTCGCCGTCCCGTCGGCGTGCTCGGTCACCATCACCGAGCACGGGGCGTCCGCCACCAGCGGCCCGACGCTTGCGCCGAACCAGAAGTTGACCGCCGTCAGCCCGAGCGAGGGGACCGCCACCCCCTGCTGTTCGTCCGTATTGGCGAGCACGCGCAGCCAGCCGCTGTCGGCAGCCCGTGCCGCCGTGCGCTGTTCGGACGCGCCGGGCAGGAGCTGGTAGGCGTACGTGGCGTCCGACGGGTCCGTGCCGTGGTCGAACCAGAGGGTGAGGTACTTCCGGGAGACCGGATCCGTGGAACCCGCCCTGTTGATGTCGCGCCAGCGCCCCGTCCGGTTCTCCCGCAGCGCCTTCACCGTCGCCCCGCCCGGGAACACGTAACCGCCGTGCCCGGCCAGGTGCGCCCAGGACGCGCCGGACAGCGTCGCCGACCAGGGGGCGGTGACCGGTTTCGCCGAGCCGTCGACGGTGAACGGGGCGTTGCCCGTCGGCCCCAGGTTCCGGTTGTCGACCGTGGTCTCCACGGCCGCGCCGTCGCGGCCGTGGATGCCCGCGCCCAGACACACCACCGTGTCGTCGAGGAAGAACCACGACTTATTCGCCATCAGCGTGCTGGACAGGCCCTTGAGATACTGCCCCACGGCGGCGCGCTTGGTGTCGGTGACCCCGCCGACCCAGTTCACATCCGGGAGCGCGACGCCCCAGTCACCGCCCGCCCCGTCGGCGAGCACCTTGCGCGAGACCGTGGTGCCGGGCAGCCGGTACGGGTCGACGGTGGGCCAGAACGCGTCGCTGTACTGGCCGTTGGCGAAGGTGTCGCCCCACCAGTAGAGCATCCCGTTCCCGGTGTGCCAGCCGCGCAGGTTCTCGCCGTTGCCGGTCTCGTAATAGGTGGTCCGCCGGTCGGCCATGCTCAGCGACGCCGCCCAGCCGGGACGGCGGTGGGTGGCCCGGGCCATGTCGGGGAAGAGCCGGTGGCCCGCCGGCTCGGCGATCGGGGCGAGAGCGGTGTCGTCCAGGACGCTCTTGATCCGGGCCAGTGCGGTGAGCCCGAGCGAGGGGTTGTTCAACGGCGGGCTGTAGTAGTCGCGTTGCGCCCAGCCCTTGACGAGCGCCCGCCACCGGGCGTTCTCGGCGGCCGACGCGCCCCGCCCCAGCAGCACGATGGAGGCCAGGACGGGGTGCCCGCGCCGGTGGTCGTCGACCTCGCCCCGGCTGATCGCGCGCCCCGCGACGGAGTCCATGACCAGGCCGTTGTAGAGGAACGGGGCCCACGCGTTCTCCACCGCGTCGAACACCACCTGCCGCTTCGGGTCGGTGACCTCCCACGTGGTCCCCTTCAGCAGCGCGAACAGCAGCCCGAGCCCGCCGAGCATCACCGATCCGTAGCTGCCGGTGTAGGGCACGGTGGTGTGCTGGATGAACGAGCCGTCCGCGTACAGCCCGTCGCCCTTCGTCACCAGCGGGAAGACGGGCGAGAGGGCGTCCCGGGCCAGTGCGATCTTCGCCGCGCTCTTGCCGACGACCCCGCGCAGGGCCAGCACCCGGCACAGGTCGACCCGGTTCGCCCCGGTGCTGGTCCCGGTGTACGAGGCGACGGCGGAGTCCGGTACGAAATGGTCGACGGCGGCGCAGTAGCGGGCGAGCCGCTCCGGGACGATGGAGTCGTACATCAGCACGCACACGTCCAGCAGGGCCTGCGGCGCGCCGATCTGCCAGCTGTACCAGTTGCCGTACCGGGTCTGCCCGTCGTTGTACACCTGGGTGTTGAGGTGCTCAAGACCGGTGAGCACGGCGTCGCGCAGTCCGGTGTTCCCGGTCAGCCCGGTGCCCTGCTGACGGTAGGCCTGGGCCATGGTGTTCAGACGGACGAAGCTGTCGGCCATCCGCCCCGATAGGACGTACGACTCGGCGTCCGTGTCCGGGTCCGGATCCGCGAAGACGGCGTCGGGCCAGAGCGAGCCCTCCGCCGGGGCCATCGCCTCCAGCCACTGCGACGCCTTCGCGCCGAGATCGGCCAGTCGGCTCTTGAAGGGCTCGGCGGTCGGGCTGAACCCCTCGCCGAGGAGCAGGGCGCTCCATGTGGTGCGGAGCGCGGCGTACGGATCGTCCTCGGGGCCGGCGGAGGCGGCGCCGGGCGTGGCGAGCATGAGTGCTCCGCCGCTTGCGGCGGTGAGCACCGCGGAGGTGGCGAGGAAGGTGCGGCGGGACCAGGCAGAAGTCATGGGAGAGCTCCGGGTCGGTGACGTGTCTCCGGCGGGAACCCGGCGCGCGGTGAGCGGTGGGCGGGCGCTGAACGACCCCGGGATCCGACTGTTCTGAGCGGGCGGGCACTTTCTAGCAGCCGCCTGGCGACTCGCTCAATAACTTTGGCCGAATTGATCGTATCGATCGATTTTCTGGATGCACAGGGCGCTGTCGAGCGCGAACCGGCGTGCGCCCGTCGCGCGGGGGTAAAACTCCGCACGGATCGTTTCGAGCGGATGTGATCGATATGGTTGAGCCAGGCCGGACGGCGGCCGCCCGGGGCCGGAATCCCCGCGCTTCCGCCGCCGGAACACCGTCCGCCCCGAGCCCAGCCGTCTCCGAATCCAGGGGGATCCATGCGACTGCACGTCGACCAGCGCCACGAGCGAGTGCTCGAACTCGTCCGCGAGCGCGGCAGCCTGCGCGTCGCCGAACTCGCCGAGGAGCTCGGCATGTCCGCCGTGACCCTGCGCCGGGACGTCGAGGCGCTGGCGGCCCAGGGCCTGGTGGAGCGGCTGCACGGCGCGGTGGTGTGGCCCTCCGGGCAGTCCCGGCCCGCCCCGGCCCCCGCGCCGACCGCCGAAGGCCTGGTGGTGGGCATGGTGGTGCCGACCACCGAGTACTACTACGCGGACGTGGTGCGCGGTGCCCGGCAGACCGTCGAGGCCGCGGGCGCCCGGCTCACCATCGGTCTCTCCCGTTACCTCCCCGACGAGGACGCCGCCCAGGCCCGGCGGCTGCTGTCCACCGGCGCCGACGGGCTGTTGCTCACCCCGAGCTGGGAGCGCGGCTGCCCGGAGCAGGGCGAGGGCCTGTGGACGGTGGAGCAGGAGACCCCGGTCGTCCTGGTGGAACGCTCGGCGCCCCTCGGCCACCCGGCGGCGCGCCTGGACCGGGTCCGCTCGGACCATGCCCACGGGGCCGCCGAAGCGGTGGCGCACCTGGCCCGGCTCGGGCACCGGGCGATCGCCCTCGCCGTGCAGGACAGCCCGACCGCTCCCCGGCTCCGGGTCGGCTACCGGGCAGCCGTGGAGGCGCTGGGGCTGACCCCGGTCTCGCCCTCACCTCTGGGCGAGGCCCCGTCGCAGTCGGAGGCCGATCGTTTCGAGCGAACCCTGGAGTATCTGTGCCAGGGCGTGGCGAGCGGCAACGTGACCGCGGCGATCGTGCACAGCGACGCCGACGCGATCGTCCTCATCCCCCGGCTCCAGGCCAGGGGGGTACGGGTGCCCGAGGACCTCGCGGTGATCGCGTACGACGACGAGGTCGCATCGCTCGCCGACCTGCCGCTCACCGCGGTGGCCCCGGACAAGCACGCCGTGGGAGCCGCCGCCGCCCGGCTCCTGCTCTCCCGCCTCGGCGTCGACGACCCCGGCGCGGCGGGCCCGGGTGCCGGCGCCCGCCGGCACCTGGACATCCTGCCCACCTTGCGGGTCCGGGTCTCCTGCGGGGCGGCCGCCGCTCTCTGACACGAGAAGCGGCGCAAGGACCCACGCAGAGAACCGCACCACGAGCCGTGCCCGGGTCAACAGGCCCCGAGGGCGTGGCTCTTGGCGTTTCCGGGCTCAACGGTCCTCGCGGGGAGCAGCCCGACCCGCAGGTGATCGATTCGATTGAATTGGTCATTTGCTCTTGACGGCGATCGGTTCTGCGCAAAATGATGTGTGGCGTTCGCCTCATCTCCCGCAGTTCGAGGTCTCGTAGGAGCCGGCCCATGCCCTGTACCGCCCGCACGTCCCGCCTCGCCCTGGCGGCGTCCGCCGCCTCACTCGCCCTGCTCGCCACCGCCTGCGGCGGCTCGGGCTCGGACGCCTCGGGCCCCGTCGACGGCAAGCCCGTCACCCTCACCTTCTGGTCGGCAACCGCGGGCGCCAAGGAGACCGCCGACGCCTTCAACAAGACGCACACCGGCATCAAGGTGAAGTTCTCCATGGTCCCCGCGGGTCCCGAGGGCGTCACCAAACTGTCCAACGCGGTCAAGGGCGGCAACGCCCCCGACGTGGCCACCATGGACTACTCCGCCCTGCCCGAGTACGCCAGCGAGGGCAACCTGGAAGACCTGACCCCCAGCTCCGGCGACCTGGTGAAGAAGGAGTTCCCCGAAGCCGTCCAGTCCCTGGTCAACCTCGGCGGGTCCACCTGGGCGGTCCCTTTCGACGTCACACCGATCCAGCTCTTCTACCGCAAGGACCTCTTCGAGAAGCACGGCGTCGACGTGCCGACGACCTGGGCCGAATACCGTACGGCCGCCGAGAAGATCCACACCGGCGACCCCGGGGTCACCATCACCAACTTCGGCGGTGGCGATCCCGCCCTGCTCTCCGGCCTCGCCTGGCAGGCCGGCGCCCGGTGGTACGGCACCAGCGGCGACGCCTGGAAGGTGAACATCGACGACGCGGCCTCCCGCAAGGTCGCCGCCTACTGGGACGACCTCCTCGCCGACGGACTCGCCTCCAAGACCCCCCTCTGGGGCGAGGGCGAGACCAAGGAACGCGCCACCGGCAAGGTCGCCACCATCATCGGTGCCGCCTGGAGTGCGGGGAACTTCCCCGTCAGCTACCCCGACTCCAAGGGCAAGTGGGGCATAGCGCCCCTGCCCACCTGGGACGGCAAGGCGAGCACCGGCATGTATGGCGGAACCTCCTACATCGTGCCCAAGGGCAGCGAACACACCGAGGCCGCCGCCGAGTTCATCGAATGGGTCACCACCGACCCGGAGGCCATGACCGCCCGCCTCAGCTCCCTCAAGACCCCCAGCAGCGCCCTGCCCGCCAACGAGGGTATGCGCGCCGCGGCGGCGAAGGAGTTCGACAACTCCTACTTCGGGGACCAGGACGTCTACGCCCTGGCCGGTCGGGCGGCCGGCACCATCGTGCCCGGCTGGACCTGGGGCCCGGTCCAGCAGCAGGTCACCTCGGTGCAGATGGCCGCGGGCGGCGACCACACGAAGATGCTGAGCTCCGGTCAGGCGAAGGGCGAGAGCGCGGTCACCGACCGCGGTCTGAAGCTCGACAAGTAGCCCCGCGGCTGCCCGGCACCCGCCGTGCCGGGCAGCCCCCCTCGACCATCCCCACCCCGCCGAAGGAGCACCAGGTGGCAGCCCCACTCGCCCGGCCGGCCAAGACCCCGGCACCCCCGGCCGTGCCGCCGCCCGCCGGATCCGCCGGACCGGCCGGACCAGGGAAGCCGGGCGGCCCCGGCACTCGACGGGGACAGCGCCGGGCCGTGGCCCTGTTCACCGTCCCGTTCTTCGCACTCTTCGCCGCCGTCACCGTCCTGCCGATGATCTACGCGGTCTGGATGAGCCTCTACCGGGAGGAATCCTCCGGCCTGGGATTCGGCGGAACCGAGCGCGTCTTCGCCGGGTTCGGCAACTTCACCGAAGCCCTTGGCAACGAGGCGTTCCTCCGCTCCTTCGGGAACATCGCCCTCTACTGCGCCCTCTACATCCCCGCGATGGTCGGCGGCGCGCTCATCCTGGCCCTGCTCGTCGACTCGACCATGGCCCGGGCCAGGCGCTTCTTCCAGATCGCCTACTTCCTGCCGCACGCGGTGCCCGGCCTGATCGCCTCCCTGATCTGGCTCTACCTCTACACACCCGGCCTCAGCCCGGTCACCGACGCCCTCGACGCGCTCGGCGCCGACTGGAACTTCTTCGGCGAGGACGAGGCGATCCTCTCCGTCGTCAACATCTCCGCCTGGCAGTGGACCGGTTACAACATGATCATCTTCTATGCGGGTCTCCAGGCCGTTCCCCGCGAGGTCCTGGAAGCCGCGACCGTCGACGGAGCCGGCGCCCTGCGCACCGCCTTCCAGGTCAAGATCCCCATGATCCGGCCGACCGTCGTGCTGACCCTGCTGTTCACCTGCGTCGGCGCCATCCAGCTCTTCGACGCCCCCAAACTCGTCCAACTGCGCGCCAACACCATGGGCGAGGACTGGTCGCCGACCATGTTCATCTACACCGCGGCCTTCAAGGGCCACGATTACGGCCTGGCCGCCGCGAGCTCCCTCCTGCTCGCCCTCGTCGCCGGCCTGCTGTCCTTCGTCGTCACCAAGCTCGGCAACCGGTGGAAGGCATCATGAGCACCCAGACAGCCCACCGCGAGGCACCGACCGCCGCCACCCGGCGCGAGGGGACCGAACGCCGCGCCGCGCCACGGCCGCCCGCCCGCAGGAAGCCCACCGGCGGCCTCACCTCCCGGGTGGCGGTGAACGCCGTGCTCGCCGTCGTCGCCGTCTACACCCTGATGCCGCTGACCTGGCTCCTCATCGCCTCCACCAAGAGCTACCGGGACCTGTTCGCCACCAACCCGTTCAGCGTCGGCGACTTCCACCTCCCGGCCAACCTCAACGCCCTCCTCGCGTACAACGACGGCGTCTTCGTCCGCTGGATGCTCAACAGCCTCCTCTACACCGTCGTCGCGTCCCTCCTCTCCACCCTCATCTCCGTCGCCTGCGGCTACGCCTTCGACAAGTACGCCTTCCGCGGCCGGGAGAAGTGGTTCGGCGTCGTCCTCGTCGGCGTCCTCATCCCCTCGACCGTCGTCCAGCTCCCGCTCTACCTCATGGCCTCCGAACTGGGCCTCGTCAACACCTACTGGGCCGTCCTGATCCCCAGCCTCGTCAACCCCTTCGGCGTCTACCTGGCCCGCGTCTTCTCCGAGGGGTACGTGCCGGGCGAGGTCCTCGAAGCCGCCCGCGTCGACGGAGCCGGCGAGGTGCAGACCTTCGTCAAGGTCGCCCTGCCGATGCTCGCGCCCGGCTTCGTGACCATCTTCCTGTTCTCCTTCACCGCCAGCTGGAACAACTTCTACGGCGCGCTCATGATGCTCAACGACGACCGGCTCTACCCGGTCAACCTCGGCCTGTTCATGTGGAACCAGAACGTCTACCAGCAGCCGGAGCTCTACCCGCTGGTCATCATCGGCTCCCTCGTCGCCGTCGTCCCCCTGATCGTCGCCTTCCTCTGCCTCCAGCGCTTCTGGCGCTCGGGCCTCACCGCAGGAGCCGTCAAGTGAGCCACTCCGCCACGCCCCGGGTGACCCGCCCCCGCACCGTCCTGGCGATGAGCGGCGAGACCCGGGCCGCGATCCTCGCCCCGGAAGCGCTGGACCGGCTCGCCCGCGTCGCCGACCTCGACCCCCGCCTCCTCGTCACCGACTTCGGCGCCGACGACCCGGCCCAGCGCACCGGACTCCACGAGGCCGAGGTCCTGTTCACCGGCTGGGGCTGCCCCCCGCTGGTCCCGGCCGCCCTGAACGCCATGCCCCGGCTGCGCGCCGTCGTCCACGCCGCCGGCTCCGTCAAGCACCACATCACCCAGGACGTCTGGGACCGGGGCATCGCCGTGAGCACCGCCGCGACGGCCAACGCCTTCCCGGTCGCCGAGTACACGGTCGCCGCGATCCTCTTCGCCAACAAGCACATCCTGGAGAGCGCCCGCGTCTACCGCGAAGCGCGCTCCCGGGTGAACCTCCTCGAACGGTTCCCCGGCGTCGGCAACTACCGCCGTACCGTCGGCATCGTGGGCGCCTCCCGCATCGGCCGCCGCGTCGTCGAGCTGCTGCGCCCCTACGACCTGCGCGTCCTGGTCCACGACCCGTACCTCGACGAGGCGGAGGCCCGGGCCCTCGGCGTGGAGCGCACCGAACTCGACACCCTGGCGGCCGAGAGCGACGTCGTCACCATCCATGCCCCCGAACTCCCCGGCACCCGCCACCTGTTCGACGCCCCGCGCCTCGCGCTGATGCGGGACGGGGCGACCCTCGTCAACACCGCCCGCGGCTCCCTGGTGGACACCGGAGCGCTGGTGAAGGAAGTGGCCACCGGACGCCTGAACGCCGTCCTCGACCACACGGAACCAGAAGTCCTGCCCGCCGACTCGCCCCTCTACGACCTGCCGAACGTCCTGCTCACCCCGCACATCGCCGGCTCCCAGGGCGGCGAACTCCACCGGCTCGCCGACGCCGCCGTCGACGAACTCGAACGGTACGCGCACGGCCTGCCGTTCGCCCACGCGGTGGACCCCCGCACCCTGCACCAGCAGGCCTGAACCCGTCCCCGTACCCACCTCCGCACCTCCCCGGGAGACCGCCCATGTCCCGTGCCCGCCGCGTGCTCGTCGTCGGCATCGACGGAGTGCGCCTCGACACCCTGCACCGGGTGCCCACCCCGCACCTCGACGCGGTGGCCGACGCCGGCTTCCTGGCCCCGGTGACCGTGGGGGAGGGCACCCCCACCATGTCGGGCCCGTGCTGGGCCACCGCCGTCACCGGCGTGCGCGTCACCAAGCACGCCGTGTGGAGCAACGACTTCAGCGGCCACCGCCTCGGCGTCTTCCCGGACTTCGCCACCCGCCTGGCCCGCCAGGACGGCCGCCGCACCTATGTCGCGGCCGCCTGGGAACCGCTGGTCACCGTCGCCGGCGGCGGTCCGATGTTCCGCCGCCCCACCCGGCTCACCCATCACGCACCGGCCGCCGACACCCCCGCCGCCTGGGAGGAGGCCGACGCCTCGACCGTGCGCGACGCGGTGGCGGTCCTCACCCACGAGGATCCCGAGGCGTCCTTCGTCTACCTCGGCGCCCCCGACGAGACCGCCCACCATCTCGGCTGCCGCGACGCGTACGAGGCGTCGGTCGAGGCGGCCGACCGCCGCCTGGGCGATCTCCTCGCCGCCCTGCGCTCCCGCCCCTCGTACGACGACGAGTCCTGGACCGTTCTCGTCGTCACCGACCACGGGCACCGGGACGAGGGCGGCCACGGCGGCGACAGCCTGGCCGAACGCACCGCCTGGCTCGCCTGCGCGAGCCCGGACATCACCGCCGGGGCCCGCCCCGCCCGTCCCGTCCGGCACGAGGACGTCGCCGCACAGGTGTACGCGGCCCTGGACCGTACGCCCGACTCGCACTGGACGCTCGACGGCCGTGAGGTGGCCACCGTGCCGCGCGGTGTGCTCCTCGACATGGACGGCACGCTCGTCGACACCGAACCGCTCTGGCTGGAGGCGTCCCGTGCCGTCGCGTCGGCCCACGGCCACCAGCTCACCGAGGAGGAGGGCGCCGCGGTCCTCGGCCGCACCTGCGCCGACACGGCCGTCGGCCTCGTACGGCTGTGCCCGGAGCCCACCACGGTCGCCGGGCTGGAGACCGAGCTGGCGGACACGTTCCTCGCCGCGGTCGAAGCGGGTGTGGAACTGCGGCCCGGGGCGCGCGCCCTGCTGGACCGGCTGGAGAGGGAGGGCCTGCCCGCGGCTCTGGTGTCGGCCTCGCCGCGCCGGGTGGTGGACTCGGTCCTGCGTACGTTGGGCGGCGAGGTCTTCCGTACGACGGTGGCGGACGGCGAGAGCGACCGCCCGAAACCCTCTCCGGACCCCTACCTCAAGGCGGCCGCGCGTCTGGGGCTTCCGCCCCAGGCCTGCTTGGCGGTCGAGGACAGCCCCACCGGGGTGGCCGCGGCGGAGGCGGCGGGCTGCCGGGTGCTGGCCGTGCCCTCGGCGGCGCCGATCGCACCGGCCCCGGGACGGCGGGTACGGACGGACCTCACGGCCCTGCTGCGGGAATGGGGACCGGAGGGGTCGGCGTGATGTGACGTCATGAAGACGCCGGGGCGCGCTGCCCGCCTGCCCCCGGCGTCCTGGCCGTCACGCGGCGTGTGCCCGCCCCGGCGCCAGCACCGCCATCAGCCGGGCCACCGTCCGGGCCATCGCGTCCCGGCCGTCCGCCAGATACCGGCGCGGGTCCACGCCCCGCTCGTCCTGGGCCAGCCGCTCCCGTATCGCCCCGGTCATCGCGATGTTCAGCGCCGTCCCGATGTTCACCTTGCGGATCCCGCCCGCCACGGCGCGGGCCAGCTCCTCGTCGGAGGCCCCGGACGAACCGTGCAGCACCAGCGGCACCGGCACCGCCGCACGCAGCCCGCCCAGCAGCTCGTGGTCGATGACGGCGTCCCGCGAGGTCATGGCGTGCGAGGTGCCGACCGCCACGGCCAGTGCGTCGACCCCGGTGGCCGCGACGAACGACCGAGCCTCCCGGGGATCCGTACGCGCCCCGGGCGCATGGGCGTTCAGCGGGGGCTCCCCGTTCTTCCCGCCGACCTGCCCGAGCTCGGCCTCCAGCCACAGACCCCGCTCGTGCGCCCAGACGACGGCGGCGCGGGTGGCCGCCAGGTTCTCCGTGTACGGCAGCCGCGCGGCGTCGAACATCGCCGAACTGAAACCGCAGTCCGCCGCCCGGTGCAGCAGCTCCGTCGACTGCACATGGTCGAGATGCAGGGAGACGGGGACGGCGGCCTGGTCCGCGACCTCCGCGGCCGCGCGGGCGATCGGCCGCGGCCGGCCCCGGTGATAGGCGACGGCGTTCTCACTGATCTGCAGGATCACCGGCGACCCCGCCGCCTCCGCGCCCTCGGCGATGGCTTCCGCGTGTTCCAGGGTGATGACGTTGAACGCGGCGACCGCACGGTGCTGTGCGGCGGCCTCGGCGATCAGATCGCCGGTGGCGGCGAGGGGCATGGCGACTCCGGGACAGGGCTGAGGGACTGGGGGACCGGTGGACGGTCAGGGCGCGGCCGGGCCGTCAGGCCGTGCTGCTGAGGATGACCGAGCGGGTGAGGTGGCGCGGCCGGTCCGGGTCGAGGCCGCGCGCGCCGGCGATGGCCAGCGCCAGTCGCTGCACCCGGACCAGCTCCGCGAGCGGGTCGAGGCCGCCGGCCACCCATCGGGCGCCGGTCGCGTGCACCTCGTCCATCAGCCCGGACGGGGCCTCACCGAGCATCCAGGTCGCGGTGGAGCGGGTGGAGATGCTGATCGGTCCGTGCCGGTACTCCATCGCCGGGTACGCCTCGGTCCAGGCGAGCGCGGCCTCGCGCATCTTCAGCGCCGCCTCGTTGGCGAGCCCCACGCTCCACCCCTGCCCGAGGAAGGTGAACTGGCTGCACTCCACAAGACCGGCGGGCAGCGGCTCGGCGAGCGCGACCTGGGCATCCTCGACGACCGCGTCGCTGTGCAGACCCAGATGGGCACGGAGCAGGGTCAGCGCCGACGTCGCGAAGCGGGTCTGCACGACGGACTTCTCGTCGGCGAACTCGAGCACGATCGTGTCGTCGGCCATGGCGGCCATCGGGGTGTCGGGGTCGCCGATGACCACCGTGCGGCGGGTGGTGTCACCGATCCGGCCGAGGAGTCCGAGTACTTCGGTCGTGGTGCCGGAACGGCTCAGGGCCACGACCCGGTCGTAGGGGCGCCCGGCCGGGAACTCCGAGGCGGCGAAGGCGTCCGTCTCGCCCTGGCCGCTGCCTTCCCGGAGGGCCGCGTAGGCCTGGGCCATGAAGTACGAGGTCCCGCAGCCGACCACGGCGATGCGCTCGCCCGCCGCCGGAAGCCGGTGGGCCAGCCCCTCCGCCATGCCGGCGGCCACCTGCCAGCAGTCGGGCTGGCTGGCCAGCTCCTGAGCCACGTGCGTCATCTGCGCTCCTTGTTCGCGGCGATCGATGCTCGAAGCTGCATTTTATGCCAGCGTTTCAAGCAATATCAAGCAGACGGGCGTCAGGCTTCGTACGTCCGGCGCGGCCCGTCCCGCCCCCGCCGACGGGGCCCGACGGGGATCGGCCGCCACCGGGCGGCACCGCCGGTGGTGGGGTGGGTGCCACTTCGCGGTCGCGCATTCCGTCGTGGCCGATGGGTAGGGTGATGGCGCTTCGCGGTATCTGCGGAAGGGCCGAGCTAGGGGGAACGATTCATGGGTTCGCTGACGGGAAAGGTCGCGTTGGTCACGGGTGCCAGCCGCGGCATCGGTCGGGCGATTGCCCTGCGGCTTGCGCGCGACGGGGCCCTGGTCGCCGTTCACTACGGTGTGCGGGGAGAGGTGGCGCAGGAAGTGGTCGAGGAGATCGCGAATACGGGCGGACAGGCTTTCGCGGTGGGGTCTCTGCTGGGGGTGGCGGGAGACGTCGAAGCCCTGTACGAGGCGTTCGGCGCGGGAATGGCGGACCGGGGAGAAGATCCGGTGCTGGATATTCTGGTCAACAATGCCGGTGTGAGCGGATCGGGGCGCATAAGTGACGCCTCACCGGAGGTTTTCGACCGCCTGTTCGCGGTGAACGTGAAAGCGCCGCTCTTCCTCATCCAGCAGGGGCTGACCCTGATGAGGGACCGGGGCCGGATCATCAACATTTCGTCGGCCGCCGCCCACCGGTCCTTTCCGGAGTCCGTGACCTACGCCATGACCAAGGGGGCGTTGGAGACGCTGACGCTTGCGGTGGCAAAGGAAGTGGCCGAGCGCGACATCACGGCGAACACCGTGGTGCCCGGTTTCGTGGAGACCGACATGAACGCCCGGCGACGCGAGACGCCCGAGGCCGCGGCGGTTCTGGCCGCCCACTCCGTGTTCGGCCGCATGGGCCAGCCGGCCGACATCGCCGACGTCGTGGCCTTCCTCGCCTCGGAGGACTCCCGCTGGGTCACCGGCCAGAGCATCGACGCCACGGGCGGCATCGGGCTCTGAACCGCCCGCGCCGGTGCCGGGCTCAGAGGGGCCGAGGGCGCGGCTCCGGGATCCGGGCGGCGGACGCGCGGTGCCGGGGCGGCTCGGACCGCCCTGGCACCACGCGCCACCCTCACGCGCCCGAGAGCAGCGACTCCCACGCGATCGCGGTATCCGGGTGACGGGCCGTCAGTGCAGCGCCGGCCGGGCCCGCCGGACCCTCGTCGGAGGCGACCCACGCGCCCTCGCAGCCCAGCAGCTCCGCGACCGCGTCGAGCGTCCCCGGGTGGGCGAAGAGCAGCGCGGTGCCACGGCTCCCGCCACCGGCCGCCCGCACCCGGCCGCCGTCCGGCGCACCGCCCTCCGGCACCTCCCGCCACGGCGGCACCCACGCGTCCAGTGCCGGGAGGCGGGCCGGGAAGATCTGCCCCGCCTCCCGGATCAACACCGGGGCCAGGTCCGCGGCTCCGGCGCGCAGGGTCGTGATCAGGCTCGGCAGCCATGGCAGCAGAACCGGGTCCGGCAGCCGCCCGAACGCGTTGGACACCGCCTCCACCACCACGTCCGCCAGTCCCGGCACCGGCACCAACGCGTGCACGAAGCCGCTCAGATAGCGCGGATAGGCGGGCACCACCATCGGGTTGGCCAGGAGCTCACCGCAGCGCTCCCGCAACTCGGCCCGCGACAGGGCGCCGAGCTGCACCTGCGCCGCCCACAGGAGCGCCGTCCGCTCCGGGTCCGTGGGGCGGGACTGGGCGACGGCCAGCTCCAGCTGGGCCCGGTCGCAGCCCAGGGACAGCGCGAGGCTCTCCATGCTGAACAGGAAGCCCAGCATCGCCGCCACCTGCCCCACGGTCGCGTCCTCGTCCGTGAACGCCGTCGGCAGCAAGGTGCAGTAGTGCGCGTAACCGGCCTTGACGAACGACTCCACCCACGGCGGCAGCACCGGCTCGGCCGTCCGGTAGTACGCCAGCAGCCCCCGCACCCGGCGCAGCACCTCCGGGGCCCCGTCCACCGTGCGCTCGGCGGCGAGGACCTCCAGGGCGCGAGCGCCCAGCTCGTCGGCGAGCCGACGGCTGCCGAGGTGCAGCGTGGCGTCCTCGACGGCGGCGAGGACCCCGGCCGTCGTCGCCCGCGGCCCGTACGCATCGCGGCGCAGCCGCTGTTCGAGGACCTGTTCGATGCTCACGCCCTCGTACCCGAGCTCGATGAGCGCCCGCTGATGCGTGCCCAGCGCCAGGTCCCACGACTCCTGGATCGACCGCTCGCCGAGCTTCCGTTCACCCATGATCGGCCGGGCCGCGCCGTGCGGCATCAGCCGGCGCAGCATCCACAGCACGTCCGAGCACGCCCTCAGCTCCGGGCGGGAGTTCATGTCCAGCAGGGCACGCTGCACCCCCCGCTGCTGGAGCTTCAACTCCAACGGGGCGAGCCGGTCGTGCACATCGCGGGCCAGTGGCGGCAGCGCGTCGTAACCCACCCGGCCGATCCGGTCGCCGCCCATCATGATCTCGACGAGACGCCGCACGTCGCGCCGGCCCGGCACCGCGTCCTTCTCGATGCAGGTGATCGCCGCGTCCTGGAAGTCGTACGGGGTGGGCTTGGCCCGGTCCCGCATCCCGGCGAGCAGGATCGACGTCTCGAACACCGCGATGGCGTCGGCGGTGGACGCCAGATAGCCACTGCGTCGTGCGGCGCGCACGATCTCCACCGACCAGCCCAGCAGCTCGGCCTCGTCCAGCGTGTCGAGGACCGGCGGCCGCCGCAGGAACCCGGAGAGCCGGTCCCCGGCCGCCTCCCGTGGGGGAGCGGCGACGGCCGGGGCCGCCTTCTTCGTCGCGCGGGGCTTCTTCGCGCCGTCCTGCCCGGCCAGCCGGTAGGGCTGCACCCGGGTGCGCTTGAGGTTCTTCGCCCACTGCGTCGCGGCGATCGACACCGACCCCGGAGCCAGCCCGAACTGCGCCTCGATCGCCGCGTGGCTGGACGGGATCAGCCCGTGCTGCCAGGTGGTGGCGGACCGGGGGGAGATGGTGAACGGTCCGCCGCCCGCCACCCCGAACTCCTCGACCCGGCTGGCCGCGTGGAAGGCACCGCACACATACAGGCAGTCCTCCGGGTCCGCCCCGCCGGCCGCCAGGTGCTCGCGGATCCGGGTCCACATGTACCGCTCACGGTCCTCGTCCACCCGGACCCGGTCCCCGTCACCGGGAGCGAGCCGCCGGAACAGGCTGCCGACGAGGAACATCACCTGGCGGTAGGCGTCGTGATCGCTGTCGCCGAGCGGCACCTCGACGTACTGGTGCCACCACTCCGACCAGTGCCGCACCTTGCCGTGGCGCAGCAGATGCTCCTCCAGCTCGGCGAAGCGGGGCCGCAGGTCGCCGATCTCCACACCGACCGCCTCACCGTGCAGCGCGGCCTCGGGATCGGGCACCCCGTCCGCCGGAGCGGACGGCTCCTGCGGGGCGCGCTCGCCGTGGCGGCTGTCCCACTGGAAGACATGGTCCGAGGACCGGTCGACGAGGACCAGCTCGACACCCGGGGTGTCCAGTGCGTACGCGATGGCCTGGTACTCGGCGGACGCCTCGGTGATCGGGGCGACGACCGAGAGCGGCGCCCATGCGGCGGGGAACCCGTCGACGTCGCTCGCGAAGGCCTGGACCGCCACCGGCAGCCGGCAGTTGCGCAGCTCGCTCAGGAGCGGCGCCATGTCCTCGCACAGCTCCAGATACACGACCTTGGGCTGCTTCTCGCGCAGCCGGCGGGCCATGGCGAGCGCGGAGGCGGGCGAATGGTGGCAGACCGGGAAGATCTCCAGCGGTTCGCGCACCGCCCGGTCGACGTCGTCGACCATGCCCAGGAGGATGCCCTCCAGGGCGCCGGGTCTGTCGGCGAAGGCGGTCGCGGCCTCGTGCAGCTGCTCGCGCAGCGCCGCGAAGGACGCCTGCCCAGGGCTGTTCGCGGAGGTCGGGGCGGATCCGTTCGCGGAGGGTGTCCGGCCGGGACCGTTGGCGGGGGAGCCGGTCATGACAGCGTGGCGATCGTGTCGCGGCCGCCGTCCAGGAACTCCGGCCAGGAGCCGCCCTCCTGCTTGCTGCGCGGCTCGACGACACCGTGCAGGTACTTGTTGAAGATGGCCAGGTCCTCGGGGTCGCGCCGGGCGAGGGAGCCGACGAGCGAGGAGGCCAGCGTCCGGGCGGTCAGCGTGCGCTCGCCGAAGAAGTTGCTGTGCAGGACGGCGTCCTCCAGCACACCGATCTGCTCCGCCGTCGACAGCGAGGACTCCAGCTTCTCGTCGTCGCTGCCCGCGGCCGCGGCCGAGGCCCGCAGATCGGCGAAGCTCTGGAGCAGGACGTCGAGGAGCGTCGGCGGCACGTCCAGGTCGATCGCGTGACGGCGCAGCAGTTCCTCGGTGCGGAAGCGGACGATCTCCGCCTCGCTCTTCCTGTTCGTCACGACCGGGATACGCACGAAGTTGAAGCGGCGCTTCAGCGCGGACGACAGGTCGTTCACACCCCGGTCGCGGCTGTTGGCGGTCGCGATGATCGAGAAACCCGGCTTCGCGAAGACGATGTTGTCGCCCGCGTCCGTGCCGTCGCTCTGCAACTCGGGGACGGAGATGTACTTCTCCGAGAGGATCGAGATCAGCGCGTCCTGGACATCGCTGGTGGAGCGGGTCAGTTCCTCGAAGCGGCCGATGGTGCCCGTCTCCATCGCGGTCATGATCGGCGACGGGATCATCGACTCACGCGACTGCCCCTTGGCGATGACCATGGACACGTTCCACGCGTACTTGATGTGGTCCTCGGTCGTCCCGGCCGTACCCTGCACCACCAGCGTGGAGTTGCGGGAGATCGCGGCGGACAGCAGCTCGGCCAGCCAGCTCTTTCCGGTGCCTGGGTCTCCTATCAGCAGCAGACCCCGGTCGGAGGCGAGGGTGACGATCGAGCGCTCGACGAAGCTCCGGTCGCCGAACCACTTCTGCGAGATCTCGCGGTCCAGGCCGTCGGCGCGCTCGGACCCCAGGATGAACAGCCGGACCATCTTCGGCGAGAGCCGCCAGGAGAACGGCTTGGGGCTGTCGTCGATCGACTCCAGCCAGTCGAGCTCCTCGGCGTACTTGGTCTCGGCGGGGGCACGCAACACGTCGGACATCAAAGAAGCCTTTCTGAACAGGCGAGAGAGTGAGGGAAGAAGAGGGGGACACGGCGGGGAGTGCGCGCGTTGACAGGCGGCGGCCACACCCCGCAGGGCTCAGGTGAGGAACGTCTTGAGTTCGTGCACGAGCTTGTTGATGTGCCCGGAGACCACGGGTGTGCCCAGGGCCTTGAACCGCTCCCGGAACCACGGGTTGACCTCCTGCCGGCCGGAGCTGGTCACCGAGCCGACGGGGATGAACTTCACCCTGGAGCGGTGGACGGCCTCGATGCCTTCGAACAGCGGCTGAGAGCGGTCGAACTCGTAGAAGTCGGAGATCCACACCATGACGGTGTTCTTCGGCTCGGCTATCTTCGGGCGCGCCATCGCCATCGCGACGGGGCCGTCGTTGCCCCCGCCGAGATTCGTGCGCAGCAGCACGTCGAACGGGTCGTGCACCCACGGCGTCAGATCGATCGAGCGGGTGTCGTAGGCGATGAGATGGACGTCGACCTTCGGCAGCCCGGCGAAGATCGAGGCGAGAATGGTGCAGTTCACCATCGAGTCGACCATCGAACCGGACTGGTCCACCACGACGATCAACCGCTGCGGTGTCGTCCTGCGCACCGTGTGCCGGTAGTAGAGGCGGTCCACGTACAGCCGCTCCTCCTCCGGACTCCAGTTGGTGAGGTTCTTCCAGATCGTGCGGTCCAGGTCGAGGTTGCGGAAGACGCGCTTGGGCGGCACCGAACGGTCCAGCTCGCCGACGGTGGCCTTCTCCACCTGCGTACGCAGCACATCGGCCACCTCGTCGACGTAACGGCGGATGAGGGACTTCGCGTTGGCCAGGGCAACACCCGACAGATTGCCCTTGTCCCGCAGCAACTGCTCGATCAGCGACATGCTGGGCGTCAGCCGCGCGGCCAGCGCCGGATCGGCCAGCACCTCCCGCAACCGCATGCGCCCCACGAGGTCCGCCTCGATCGCCGCCAACTCCGGCCGGAGACCGCCGGCGTCCAGGCCCACGCCTCCGGCGCGCCCGCCGCGAAGCCCGCCCGGCGGACAGCCCAGCGCACGCTCCAGCCATCCCGCGTCCGACTGCCAGCGCGCCAACTGCTCGGCGGTCACCGCGCTCGACCCGGTCGCGAAGACATTGAGCAGCACCTTCGACACCAGCGCGGCACGCCGCACTTCCGCCGCCCGGTCACGGGAGCCGTCCGCAGCGTCCGGCGGCACCATCAGCCCGTCGAACTCGGCGGCCAGCTCCGGATGGCGCTGCACGACCGAGTCGAGCGACGCCCCGGGATCCAGCAGCGCGGACGGCAGGCCGATGTCCTCGACCACCCCAAGGCTCGCCGACTCCAGGGCGGGCTGCTCCTCGCCGTCGAGGAGACGGGCCAGGAGCCGCCAGTACAGCACCTGACGGCGGTTCTCGTACGGGTCGGGCCCGGCCGGGGACAGTCCAACGGTAGGGCCGGGCGACTGCCCGGTGAGGTCCTCGGTCATTTCCGCAACAGCCTTCCGGCGCGCTCGCGCAGCACGGCGACGGCATCGGTGGCGGCCTTCTCCGCCCGGACACCGGCCTTGTCGGTGGTGCCGCCCGCCCACGCCCCGGCGTGCACGGCGATGGTCTTCTTCCGGACGGTCGCCTCGACCGCGAGGGGCTGGAGAAGGAACTCCCCGGCGTCCCAGCGCAGCAGCCCGACACAGGCGTGGGAGGCGGCGACCGCCTCGGGCGTCAGCGGACCGGCGGCGGGCATCCGGTCGGTGTCCACGGCCAGCCGCCGCCCGGCGAGATCGAACGCGAGCCGGCCCTCCTCACTGTGCGCGGCATACCCCTCGACCAGCACCGGCACGGCGATCCGCACGGGATGCCGGTCCAGCGGGGCGACCCGGGCGGACGTCGCGGCGGACAGCCTCACCCGCGCCGTGGCGAAGGGATCGGCCGGCTCACCCGCACGGGCCCGCTCGTCGTCCCAGACCAGATCCCCCTCGGCGGTCACCGGCATGGCGTCCAGCTCCATCGAGCGGCCCTCGCTCACGGCACCGAGCAACGACATCCGGGGACGCAGCAGCTGCCACAGCCCGGCCCCGACGACCGTGTCGGGCTTCGGCGCCGACACCCCGGCGCGCACCAGCCGGGGCGCGCCCCCGTCCGCCGGTTCGAACACGGCATGGACCTGGGCCTGGACGGCCGTCGCATGTTCCTGCACATCGATGCCGAGAGGCAGCAGCCGACCGGTCACCGGGCCCCCGGGCCGCTCCCCGGCGGAGCCCGGCACCGTCAACAGCAGGCCGCGCGCCCACAGGTCGGCCCAGCGGCGCACCGGAACGCGCTCCAGGGTCGTCCCCGGGCAGGACGCGGCGAGCTCGGCGGCGAACCCGTCGAGCAGCGTCGCCCGGCGGCGCAGCGCCGGATCGGGCAGCATCGCGGAGACCACCGGGGCGGCCCCGGCGACCAGCTCGCGGTCGATGCCCCGCCAGCCGCTGCGCGCGAGGTCGCACAGCCAACTGCGGGCCGCCGCGAGGAGATTCGGCGCATGCTCCGGCCCGGCGGGCGGAGACGACTCCCCCTCGGCGACGTCCGGGGAGGACCCCTCCTCAGGGACGGGCCTGCCGACAGCCTCGCCGATACGCAGTGCCAACGCGTCGTGCACGGAACCGAGCAGGGCGCTGCGCGCGGCGGCCAGCGCCACGAAGTGGTCCTCCACGGCGGCCCCGGCCGCCGCCCGCTCGGCCGCCTCCGCGACCCGCGCGGCCAACGGCGTCCCGGCCACGGCCTCGGCGAGCCCGGCAACCGCGGCCGCCTGCGCGGCCCCCGGCCGCAGCAGACCGGCCACCAGCGCCCCGTCGAACGCGTCCACGGCGGCGAGCGCCTCGTCGAGCCCCTCGACCGGATCGGCCAGCAGATCGCCGCGCATCAGGCCACCGCCCGCGTCGGCGGGAACCACTGCATCTCGGGCAACGGCGAAGTGACCGGGGCCAGTTCGAGATAGGCGAGGTGCCGCAGGAACCGGCTGAACACCTGGGCGGCCGCCGAGGAGTCGTCCTTCACCGGCCGCGTCGCGGTCATGGCGGCGGTGAGGGACTGGGCGTCCGGTTCCCCGTCCGGGGGCTCCACCGCGAGATAGCGGGCGACGCGCTCGGCGCCGTACTGCAGCACCGCCTCGGCGACGAGCGCCTGGATGTGCTTGCAGAACATGCCGCGCGCACCGCCGCAGGGCCGGTTGTTGTTGGTGCTGCACGCGAACGCGTACGTCCGCGCCGCCACCGACGACACATACACCCGCCCGATGTCCGACCCGCTGGAGACGACCCCCTGCAACCGCCCGTCGGCCAGTTCGACGAACGGCACCTTGGCCAGCTTCCGCGGGCGCGCGGGCGCCATCACCCGCGCGGTACTCGACTGCTCCCAGAGCGACAACGCGCCAACTCCCATGCATGCGAAAGGGGATGTCCACGCCCTCGCGGCGGGACATCGACGAACTTAACCCCGACCACTGACAACGCCGTCGATCATCCCCGGCCCGATGGTGCGGGTGAGCAGATGCAGGGGCGCCGCCCGGATGCCGGCCGCCTCCGCCGCCTCCCAGTAGGCCAGCCCGGTGGCCGCGTCGACCGGACCGCGGACGAGCGGCACCGCGGCGCCCGAGGCGTGGAGCAAGGACTCCAGCCGGCAGGACGCGATGGCGTCCGCCACCATCGGCTGCGCCAGATAGCCGGCCACCGCGGCAGGCGGCAGCCCCCCGGCCACCTGCCGCTCGGCGGGCCCGGTGCTCAGCAGCCCGCCCCCGACGACCAGGACGTCCCTCGCCCGTTCCATCCGCCCGAAGGCGCGCGACGTGTCGAAGCAGTGCGGGAACGAGTCGTCGACCACCGTCGCCCCCGGGGCGAGACGGTCGATGTCCAGGAGCGTGCCGCCCCCGCTGACCGCCGCGACGATCAGACGGGCCCCGTACACGGCGTCGGGCAGCCCGTGAGCCGACTCGACCACCTCCACTACCCCGGCGAGGCCGCGTTCCAGAAGGCTGTCGGCCAGTTCCTTGAGACGTCGCCCGCTGCCCGGTACGTCACAGAGCAGCAGCCGGGCGGGCGGTTCCTCGGCCAGCGTGAGCAGCAGCTCCAGCGACGAGGAGCCGATCGAGCCGAGCCCCACGACCGCGACCGTCAGGGAGCCCAGCCGCTGCCTCGTCGCGGAGAGAGCGGCGTGCACGGTCCTGACGACGGACACGACGGTCGCCGCGTGACCGGTGGTGATGGAAGGAACCGCGTCCGTCGTTCCGACGGCCCGCAGAACGTCGAAGCCGTAGCCGGTGAGCGAGGGGATCATTCCGGCCAGGGACACGGTCCGCGCCCCCAGGGACGAGGCGAGCTCCACCCCGCGCGTGGTGTGCCCGAGCAGGGCGGCGCCGGGGGCGAGTTCGTCCGCGAACAGCGGGACGCACACGAACCCCGAACGGCCCAGCGGCGTACGCAGCGTCTCCAGGAGCCGCGGCCGTCCGTCGGGGAACAGCCAGGTCCGCAACTCCTCGCGCGGCAACGCCCCCTCCGGCAGACCCGCCTGCCGGGCGAGGTCGGCGGGGGGCGGCAGATAGCCGACGAGCGCGGCGTCCACCGGCTCGTTGCGGCCGAAGCGGTCCGGCTCGCCGAGCCGGCCGGGGCGACCCGACCCGTCGAACCCGTCGGTACCTGTCCCGGGCACGAGCGAGGCCGCCGCGCGCGCCAGACCCTCGCGTACGGCGTCCGCGAACGCGGCCAGCGCCTCCGGGGTGAACGCCGTGGCCACCGCGCGAACGGTGACCCTCAGCCGCCCGCCCTCCGGACCGGCGGACAGGAACACATCCGTACCGGCCGGAGGTGGCGTGTACACGCTGTTGCCGTCCTCCCGGCTGAGCGTCAGCGCCTCTCCGCTCTCCGGGCCCAGGGCGGAGAAATCCAGATAGGTGAAGAAGAACTGCGATGCCAGGGGCAGCCCGTTGGGAAGCGAGGGCACGGCCCCCTCGTACGCCCGCGCCTCGGCGGCCTCCGTGGCGAGGCGCCGCAGGTCGTCCTCGAACCCCGTGCCGTCCTTGCGCCCCGACGCCGGACCCGCGGGCCGGAGCGGAACAGCCGTGGCGAAGGGGCCGAACACGCGGTGTACGTCGGGCAGGGCGTCGTCCCGGCCGCTCACCGCGAGACCGAGGACCAGATCCGCCCGGCCCGTGGTGGCTGCGAGCGCCCGGTAGTAGGCGGTGAGCACGGGGGCGTGGAGGGTGGTTCCGCCGCGCGCGGCGAGTCCGCGCAGCGCATCCACCTGGTCGGCGTCGACCGTGAACCCGTGCGTGTGGAACAGCGGGTTCGCCGGGGTGCCCGGCCGAGCGCCGGTGTCCGTACCGGCGGAGAGTACGGGCGGCCGGTAGGGGGCGCTCAGCCGGACCCACCGGTCCTCGCGGGACGGGGCCGTGGGGGGTACGGCGGGCGGGACTGAGCGTGCCGCGAGGCGGACGGCGTGGTCGCGGAAGGTACTGCGCAACGGCGCCCGAGCCGGTACGTCGCCCCGCGACAGGGCGTCGTACACGGTGATCAGCTCGCGTACCAGGAGCGCGGCGCTGTATCCGTCGCCGATGATGTGGTGGGCGTGTGCCACCAGGACGTGTTCGTCCGGGCCGACGGTGAGCACCCGCAGGCGCAGCAGGGGCCAGGCCCAGGGTTCGAAACGGCGCGCCCGCTCGGCGGTGACGCGCCCCTCCACCTGCCCCGGGTCGGTGAGGGTCTCGAAGTCGACCGGCAGGCGCAGTGAGGAGGGCAGCTCCTGCTGGACGGCCGGGCGCGCCCCGGCCGGGAAGACCGTGCGCAGCATCGGGTGGCGCACGACGAGCGAGTCCACCGCCCCCTGGAAGCCGGCGGTGTCGAGGCGGCCGCGAAGGCGGAACCGTGCGAGCCAGGACGACGTCGTGCCCGGCGCGATGGCCTCGGCCAGCAGGAACCCCCGTTGGGTGGGGGTGAGCGGGAAGGGCGTGAGGGCCCCGGCACCAGCGACGGCGTCGGCGGAGGCACCAGCGGCGGTATCGGCCGCGTTGTCAGAGGCTTCGGCCGCCGCCGCGTCCACGGCGGCGGCGAGGGCCGCGAGCGTACGGTTGCGGTAGATGACGGTCGGCCGGGGGAGCGGCCCGCCCTGCCTCTCCAGCCGGGCGAACACCTCCAGTACGAGCAGGGAGTCACCGCCCAGGACGAAGAAGTCGTCCTCGCGGCACACGTCCTCGGCCTGGAGCAGCGCGGACCAGATGACGGCGAGCCGGATCTCGGTCGGCGTGCGGGGTGCGGTACGGGTCGCCGGCGCAGGGGACGGTGAACGGGGCGGCGTTTCGCCGAGGGCCGGCAGCGCACGCCGGTCGATCTTGCCCGTGCCCGTGAGCGGCATCGTGGCGACACGGGTGATCCGGGACGGAATCATGTACGCGGGCAGCGACTCCGCTAGATGACGCCGCAGCGCCACGGCATCCGCTCCGGACGAATCGCAGGCTCCGGATGCATGCGACGATCCGGGCCCGGGCGTCACGAATGCGGTGAGGCGCCCGTCCTCCGCGAGAACGACGGCGTGGGTGACATCGGGATGCGACTGGAGCACCGCTTCGATCTCGCCCGGCTCGACCCGGTTGCCCCGGATCTTCACCTGGTCGTCCAGCCGCCCGAGGAACTCCAGGGTGCCGTCCTCGGACCACCGCGCCCGGTCGCCGCTTCGGTACCAGCGCCGCCCGTGCCGAACGGTGAACGCGGCCTCGGTCAGGGCCGGTTCGCCGAGGTACCCCGGGGTCAGACCGATGCCGGCGATGAGGAGTTCGCCGGCCTCGCCGGGCCGCAGCGCCTCCCCGTCGGGACCGACGACCTCCACCTCCGTACCCGACACCGGGCGGCCGATGGGCAGTCGCCGTATCCGGTCGTCGGGCCGGTCGCGGATGATGTGGCAGCTCGTGTTGATGGTGGCCTCGGTGGGGCCGTACAGGTTGGCGATGCGCTGACCGTCGCCGAAGAGGTCGAACCAGCGGCGTACGTGCGCGGGTGACAGGGCCTCGCCGCCGACATGGACCCACCGCAGCGCGGACAGGTCCGGCAGCGCCGCGCCGGTTCGTACCCGTGCCTCGGAGGCGCTGAGGAGCTGTTCCCAGAGCGTGGGAACGGAGCTCCAGACGGTGATCCGGCGGCGTTCGACGTAGGTCAGCAGACGGTCGGGGTCGCGCAACAGGTCCCAGTCGACCGTGACCACGGTGGCGCCGACGAGCAGCGGGGCGAGGAGCTGGCGGACGGAGGCGTCGAAGCAGGGGGACGCCGTCTGGGCGAGCCGGTCGTGCTCGTCGTAGCCGAAGGTGCCGATCGCCCAGTCGAGGTAGTTCTCCATGGACCGGTGGGTGATGGGCACGGCCTTGGGTCGGCCGGTGGACCCGGAGGTGAAGATCACGTACGCGATGCTGTCGGCGTCGGCGTGCGTGTCCACGCAGACGGCGGTGGTGGAGTCGGTGCCGACCGGGCCGCCTGGCGCAGGGGGCGCCCCGTTCCCGTACCGCACAACATCCTGATCCCGCGGGAGGGGCGGCTCCGGTCCGTCGACGGGCACCAGGGTCACGTCGCCGAGCGTGTCCCCGACCGCTCGGGTCGCTGCGTGGCAGAGCACCGCACGAGCTCCGGAGCGCGTGAGCTGGTCGACCAGGCGCGCGGTCGGGTGCCCGGCGTCCAACGGAACCCAGCCCGCCCCGGCGCGCAGGGCCGCGACGACGGCCACGACGGTGTCGGCGCCGGGCTCGGTGAGGAGCCCGACGAGGCTGCCCGGGGTGACGCCGCGGGCGAGAAGAGAGGCCGCGAGGGCCTGCGAGGCACGGTCGAGTTCGCCGTACGTCAGGGTGGCGGCGCCGGTGTCGACGGCGACCGCGTCCGGGGTGGCGCGGAACCGCTCGACGAGCCGGCGTACGAGCGTGGCGGAACCGGCGGCCGGAAGGGGCGCGGCGGCCGCCGTGAGGACCGTTGCGGCCAACTCGTCGTGGAAGTCACGGTCCAGGCGGGCCACCGTCTCCGGGGCGAAGAGCCGGACGGGGAAGTTCCACGAGAAGCGCAGGACCGCCTCGTCCTGCCAGCACAGCAGGCTCAGCCGGGTCGCGGCGGTGGCGGTGCCGGCGGCGGTCGGCCGCACGCTCACCGGGCACCGTTCGTCGAGGGCGGCGGGGAAGCGCGAGAAGCTGAAGCCGGCCGGGCTGACCGTCCGGGGGCCGGGCCCGGCCGGGTCCGTCGGCAGCAGCCGTGCCAGGTCCAGGCCGGTGAGGCCGGCGTGCCGCTCGCTCTCCAGCCAGATCCCCGCCAGCCGTTCGGCCAGGGCCCCGACGGACTCGTCCGGGTCCGTCGAACACAGCAGGGGGAGGGTGTCGGCGAGCGGCCCCACGAGCCGGTCCAGGCCCGCCAGCCGGTCGTCGCGGCGGGCGCGGGCGACGTTCACCGCGATCTCCCGCTGCCCGCTCCACCGGGCCAGACAGCGCACGTGCACGGCGAGCAGCAGATGGAAGAGGCTCACTCCCTGATCGGCGGCCCGCTTCTCCAACGCGGCGGTCAGCGCGGGGTCGAGACTGCTTTGACGTGTCGTCAGAGGAGCCGAGGGAAGGGCGCACGGATCACCGTCGTACGGCAGGGGGAGCGGCTCGCCACGGGAGGCCAGCCGGCGGGCCCAGTACCGTCGGTCGGCGGCGAGTTCGCGCACGCCGTCCGTGGAGGACCGCTGTTCGGCGGCAGCGGCCGCGTACTGCCCGAAGTCGATGCCGAGCGCGGGCAGTGCCGGTGCGTCCCCGTGGGCGAAGGCGGTGTAGAGCGACCACAGCTCCCCGGCGAGGACGTTGAGGCTGTATCCGTCCCCGGCCGCGTGGTGGATCACCAGCACCAGATGGGACAGCTCGGCGCTCTCCCGCGCGAGGACCGCCCGCAGGGGAGGCTCGGCGGAGAGGTCGAACGGCCGGTTGCACAGGGCCGTTTCCAGCTCTTCGATACGACCGGGGAGCTCGCGGACCTCGTACCAGGTGGACAGGGCGGAGGGCGGCGCGACGTACTGCACCGGTGACGCGGAACCGATCCCGTCCTCGGTGCCGGCGGTGTTCTCGATGCGGATCCGCAGCATGGTGTGCCGGTCGGAGAGCGCGGAGAGCGCCCGCCCCAACAGCCGGATGTCCAGGGGGCCGCGGACGGTCTGGCGGACATATCCGTGAGCCGGGACGTCCGGGTGGAGCCTGCTGCTGGTGTGCAGGGCCAGTTGGACGGGGGTGAGCGGGAAGGGGGACCCGTCCGGGACGGGGTCCGGCGTACGCGGGAGGGCTGCGGAGACGAGGGCGGCTGTGCTGTCGAGGTGCGCGGCCAGTTCGGCGACGGTCCGGTACTCGAAGAAGAGAGTTGCGGGCAGGGTCGTGCCCAGCTCCCGTTCGAGCTGCCTGACGAGGTCGACGGCGGCGAGCGAGTCGAGGCCGAGGGCGAGAAACGGTTCGTCGTCCGGAACCTCGGTGGCGGGCAGTCGCAGCGCCGAGGCCAGCAGGCGCCGAAGCAACGCGGCCGTGCTGATGTCGGTGTCCCCGGCCGACGTACGGCCCGAAGCCGCCGCACCCGGTCCTGATCCCGTTCCCGTGACTTCCGTTGTCGTGGTCGGGGGCTCCGGGGATTTCGGGGCCACGGGCGGCGGGGGCGGCGTCGGATCGGCGAGCAGCAGCTGTGCCGCGTCGACGCCGCACGCGGTACGGAGCGCCGCCAGTGCGGGAGCGAGAGCAACGGGCCGCCCCCCGGCGCTCCGTACGGTGGTGGAACCCGCTCCCGTCCCGGATACGAGCGCCGCCGCCATGCCCGTACCGGCCAGGGCGGCGAGGTTCACGGACTGCCAGGGCCTGCCCGCGTGCCGTTCCGAGGCGGCGAACGCGTCGAGGAAGGCGTTGGCAGCGGCGTAGTCGCCCAGGGCGCCCGCCAGTCCGGGCAGCACGGCACTCACGGAGGAGAAGGCGACGCGGATCGCCGGGTCGATTCCGTGCCGGTGCAGGGCCAGCGAGAGGAGCAGGGTGCCCCGGGTCTTGGCGGCCAGGGCGTCCGCCGTCTCCTGCGGGCGCCTGTTCCGCAGGGTGCCGGGTCGTACGACACCTGCGGCGTGGAAGAGGGCGTCGATGCGGGGCAGGTCGGCGAGGAGCACGTCGACATCCCGCTCCACCGCGACGTCGGCCACGCGGTAGTGGACGGTGGCGCCCAGTGTACGGAGTTCGTCGGCCAGCCCCTCGGGAAGCCCGGGGGAGCGCCCGGTGAGAATGAGGGTGGGCCGGCCCCGGCCCGCGAGGTCCCGGGCGAGTGCGGCGCCGATTCCGCCGCCGCCCCCGGTGATGAGGAAGGTGCCGTCGGGCGGCAGCGGGGACGGCGTCGCCCCGGCCGGTGCTGATGGGTCGGTTGCCGACGGTACGAAACGGCGGGTGAGCCGTCGTCCCGCGCGCCAGGCGACGACGGTCGTGCTGCCCGGGGCACCACCGGACCCCAGCTCGGCCAGCACGGCCGTCAGACGCTGGGACGGGGTGTCCAGCGAGCAGAGGTCGAGGGCGGTGGCCGCAGCGCGCGGAGTCTCCTGCGGCAGCGCCAGCAGGAGGCCGCCGAGGACGGCATGGGCGGGCCGTGGCCTTTCCCGTACGGTGCCCGTGGCATACACGTCCTCGGTCACCACCAGGAGCCGGTCCGCGTGCGTCTCGTCGAACCGTGCGAGGGCCTCGCCGAAGGCGGCCGACGCGGCATCGTGGACCCGGCCGAGGGCGTCGCCGGTGTCCTGGACGGGGGCAGGCCCGGCCACCAGGACCACGGCATCCGGACGCCCGTCGTCACCCGCTTCGTACCGACGTACACCGGCGGCGGAGAGTTGCGAGGCGAGCCGGTCGACGGACGCGGGGTGGGGCCCGGTCAGCAGCACCGAACGCACGGACCCCGCCGCTTCCGCTCCGGGTAGGGCGTCCTCCTCCCACAGGACCCGGTGCAGGAGGGGACGCGCGGGCGGATCGGCCCAGTAGCGGCGGCGCTGGAAGGGGTAGGTGGGCAGGGGGACGCGGTGGTGGCCCGCGTCGAGCGCGGTCCGGTCCAGCGGCATCCCGAGCGACCAGAGCCGGCCGACGGTCTCCAGAAGGTCTCCGCGCCCGCTGTGCCGGTCGTCGGGCAGGGGCGCGTCAGCCGCTCGGTCGGCGGAACGCCCCGCCAGCGCGCACACCACCGTGACGCCGCCGCCGGACTCACCCGGCGCGTACGCCCTTGTGGCCGCGCGGACCGAACCCGACAACGTCGCCCCGTGGCCGACCTCCACGAAGGTGTCGTACCCCTCCCGGGCCAGACGTTCCGCGGCCGCCCCGAACAGCACCGGGCGCTCGGCGTGGTCGCGCAGGTACTCCGGATCGAGGACCGGTTGCCACGCGGCGGTGACCGTGCTCATGAGGGGCACGGACGGGGCTCGCGGAGTCAGCGCACGGGCCGCGTCGGCGAGTCGGTCGGCCACCGGCCGCATCAGGGGTGAGTGGAAGGCCCGCGAGACCCGCAGCCGGCGCGTGGGGACGCCCTGGGCTTCGAGGTCCAGGGCGGCGCGTTCCACGGCGGAGACGGTCCCGGACAGGACCTGGAGTCCGGGACCGTTGTACGCGGCCACGGTGAGGCTTCCGCCGGACTCCGCCATCGCGGCTGCGACGGCCTCCTCACCCCCGCGAACGGCGAGCATGGCGCCGGGAGCGGTGAACACGCCCATGAGACGGCCGCGTTCGGCCGCGAAGCGCACCGCCTCCCGGAGCGTCAGCACCCCGCTGACACAGGCGGCGGTGATCTCCCCGACGCTGTGCCCGACGACCGCTTCGGGCTCCACACCCCAGGTGCGCAGTTGGCGGGCGAGCGCCACCCCGGAGGCGACGAGGAGCGGCTGGGCCACCTCGGTCATGGCCTGGGCGGCCGGATCCACCTCCGGGTCCAGCCCCCAGTCCAGCAGGGGCCGCCCGCAGACAGGGCCGAGGAGCGCGGACGCCTCGTCGAACGTCTCCCGGAACACCGACGCCGTCCGGTACAGCGCCCGGTCCTGGCCGGGGGACTGGGCCCCCTGCCCGGGAAACAGGAAGACGACACGCGGCCGGGAACGGACGACGTTCGCGGCGGGCACGCGGGTCGCGGCTGTTCCGGCGCGTCCGCCCGCCCCGCCGGTCCCTCCGGCGAGATCGGCGAGCCGTTCCCGTAGATCACCGTCGGCGACGACGGCGAGCCGGTGGGGCCCCTCGTCCCGGGACGTGCTCGCGGTCCGGCAGACGTCGCCCTCGCGCACGCGCGGACGGCTTTCCAGATGCGTGGTGAGCCGGTCCACCGCGTCCCGGAGCGCACCCGCACTCCGCGCCGAGATGGTCAGCAGATGAGGCCCCTCGACAGGGACTTCCCGCGCGGAACCCGGCGACGACGAGGCCGGGCCGGCCGACGGCGGCGGGGTCGGGGCCTGTTCGAGCACGGCATGGGCGTTGGTGCCGCCGAAGCCGAACGCGTTGATCCCCGCGACGAGGGGCCCGGCGGACGTCCAGTCCCGAG
Source organism: Streptomyces parvus (assembly GCF_032121415.1). NCBI lineage: Bacteria > Bacillati > Actinomycetota > Actinomycetes > Kitasatosporales > Streptomycetaceae > Streptomyces > Streptomyces parvus. The sequence goes on from NZ_CP135079.1 coordinate 7,072,522, forward strand.
CCTCGGTGACCACGCAGAAGCCCGCAGGAGCAAGGCCCGCGGCGGGCGGGGTGTGGTGCAGCGACGGCGGCAGCCGACGGTGGCCCAGAGCCAGGACGACCTTCACCAGCGCAGGGAGCGCGGCGGCGTTCAGTAGATGCCCGATGTTCGTCTTCACCGAGCCGAGCAACCGCGGCTCGCCGCCGGGCCGTACGGGAAACGCGTGGGCCAGCGACCGCAACTCGATCGGGTCGCCGACGGCTGTGCCCGTCCCGTGGGCCTCCACATAGGTCACCGCTGCGGGATCGAGGCCCGCCGCCTCGTACGCCCGGGTGATGACCTCGCGCTGCCGCAGCGGATTGGGCGCCATGAGGCTCATCGACCGGCCGTCGTTGTTGACGGCCGTCCCCCGGACCACCGCGAGCACCTCGCCGTCCGCGAGCCGGGCCGCGTCGAGACGGGTGAGGACGATCGCCGCCCCGCCCTCACCGGGGACAAAGCCGTCCGCGTCGGCGCTGAAGGCGCGGCTGCGCCCGGTGGGGGACAGGGCCTGCGCCGCTTCCAGGAGCCGGTGCGGGGTCGAGGTGAGGTGGAGGTTGACCCCGCCGACGACGGCGAGGTCGCACTCGCCGTCCAGCAGGCTGCGCCGGGCCAGATGCAGAGCCACCAGCCCCGACGAACAGGCGGTGTCCACGGCGAGTGCGGGACCGTCGAGGTCGAGGCTCTGCGAGACGCGGGCGGCGATCAGGGAGGGCAGATTGCCGGTGAGCGCGGTCGGCGGGGGAGAGCCGTCGGCCGAAGCCCGGTCCAGGACCTCGCGGTAGCCGCTGTCGCCGACCGCCGCGAACACACCGACCCGGCGACCGCGCCGACGGGGCCCCGCGTATCCGGCGCGTTCGAGTGCCTCGTGCGCGAGTTCCAGAAAGAGCCGCGCCTGCGGGTCGATCGCGCGAGCTTCGTCCTCGCCGATACCGAAGTAGTCGGCGTCGAAGGCGGCCGGGTCCTTGAGGAGCCCCGCCCAGCGCTGCCGGGGAGCGGCCTGACGGCCGCGGGCGTCGTCGTCCCAACGCCCGTACGGTACGGGGGTGATGGCGTCACGTCCGTCGATGAGCAGGTTCCAGAAGTCCTCGGGGGTGTCGGCGCCGGGGAACCGGCACGCCATCCCGATGACCGCTGCGACGACTTCCCCGCGTTCCGGGGCTTCCCCGGCCTCGGGGGCGGACGCCGCGGGTCCGGGCGCCACCCTCAGCAGGTGGCCGGCGAGGGCGGCCACCGTGCCGTGGTCGCGGATGACCGCCGGAGGCAGCGTCACCCCGAAGGCGTCCTCCAACGCCACCAGGACCTCCATCGCCTTGAGCGACGTCCCCCCGAGGCTCCCGAACGACTCATCCACACCGATCGACCCGGTGGGCCGGTCCAGCACGCGCGCCCACACCTCACGGACGGCCTCGACGGTTCGAGCCCGCGCCCGGGGCACCTCCGGGCGGGGCTCCGCGGACAGAGCACCGTCGCCGGCGCCCGTCGGCCGCCCACCCCCCGACAGCCGGCCCGTCGCGATCGCATCGGGCCCGAACACACCGGCCTCGAAACGCTCCCGCAACCGTCGCCGCTGCAGCTTGCCGCTCGTCGTACGGGGGAACGCCCCCGGCGGCAGGGCCAGCACCCGCACATCGTCGTGCAACAGCGCCTCGCGCACCCGCGCCGCGACGCGTTCGAGCACGTCCGGCGCGTCGCGAGGGGGCCGCGCCCAGGGGACGAAAACCACGACGCGCTCCGCACCGGTGACCGGATCGGTCGAACCGACCACCGCCGGGGCGCCGGAGGGCAGCCCGGGTGTCGCCGCCGCGACCTCTTCCAGGTCCGTGGCGTGGAAGGTGCGGCCGTTGAGGAACAGCACGTCCTTGTGCCGGCCCGTGACGCAGAGCCGGCCGTCCCGCAGGAACCCGAGATCACCGGTGCGCAGCCACCCCTCGGTGAACGTCTGCGAGCTCACGCCGGGAAGGCCGTGGTAGCCACGGGCCAGCTGGGGGCCGCAGACCATGATGTGCCCGACCCGCCGGTCCCCGAGGACATCGCCCTTGTCATCGACGATGCGCACGGCGCAGCCGGCCACCGGACGCCCGACGTCCATCAACTCGACCGCGTCTTCGCCCGGTTCGGCGTCCACCGCCACGCCACCGCTGAGCGACGCCCGGTCCAGGACCAGCGGCTCGGCCACTTCCCCCGGCGGCGGGAAGGTCACCGCGAGCGTCGCCTCCGCCAGGCCGTAGACGGGCTGGGCCGCCGCCGGATCCAGCCCCGCAGGCCGCGTCTTGGCAGCGAAGGCACGCCACACCGCGGGCGCGATCGGCTCCGCCCCGACCAGGAGCAGCCGCACGGCCGAGAGGTCCAGCCGGGCCAGGACGTCGTCGGGAACGCGCCGTACGGCCAGCGCCAAGGCGAAGTTGGCCGCCGAGAGCACCGTGGCCCGGTGCCGGGCCGCCACCTCGAACCACAGGCGGGGCCGCTTGGCGAACGACAGCGGACCGATCTTGACCTGCCGGGCCCGGGCGGCCAGCGGAGCGAGATGCGTACCGATGAGCCCCATGTCGTGGAAGTACGGCATCCAGCTGACCAGCACGTCGTCGGCGTTCAGCGCCGAGGCGGCCCGTATCTGCTCCAGATTGGCCAGCACCGCACGATGCGTCACCTCCACCCCCTTGGGCGCACCGGTGCTTCCCGAGGAGAACTGCAGGAACGCCACGTCGTCGCGCCCGCCGGGTGCGGGTTTCCGCAGCACCGGCCCGGAGCGCAGGGCATCGAGGGCCAGGGCGCGTGCGCCGTCGGGAAGCTCATCGACCAGCGGCGCGGTCGAGGCGTCCACAACGAGGGGAGGCCGCCCCAGTCGCTCCCAGACCGGCAGGACCCGACGGGCGTCGGCGGCCAGCGGAACGGGAACGAGACCGGCCGCCACCGCGCCCCAGAACATCGGCTGGAAGTCCTCGCTGCGATCGGCGAGCAACGGCACACAGGTCCCGGGCGCGACGCCCGCCTCCCGGAAGCCGCCGGCCACCCGCAGAGAATCGTCCAGAAGTTCGCGCAGCGTGACCGTCAGCTCGCTTCCGTCGCCACGGACATGCACGACGATCTGCCCGGGGGCTTCACGGACCGCGTCCAGCAGTACATCCAGCAGTGTCATGTGGTGCTCCACCGGTCGATCGATCCGTTCTGCGCGAGTTTCCGGAGTTCCCGGATGTTCTCCGAAGAATGATCTTAAAAACGCGTGGGCCGGGCGGAATCAACCGTCGGGAGGAGAACGCGTGCACCCTGGGACCGACAGGGCGGGGGAGTTCGGGCCGCGGGCCGGACCCGGGGCCGCCGGCGTACCGTGGCCCGGCCCCCGGCGGCCTCGCACCCCGCAGGCCGGGAGAGCGATCTGCCCGGCCGGTCATGGGCCGGCCGGGCAGGGTCGTACATCGGTGCGCGCTCGCCTACGCGCCGGTCGGCGCCGCCTGCTGCACGACCTCGAAGGACCACACCGTGGACCCGCTCGCCGCCGGCTTGGGGCGTTCGCCGCCGGAGGCGTCGCCGCCCTGGTGGGCCGCCTTCATCGGACCCTCCATCCACGCCTGGAAGGAGGCCTCGTCACGCCAGCGCGTGTAGACGAGGTAGTCGTCCGTGCCCTCGACGGGCCGGAGCAGCTCGAACCATTCGAATCCGTCGGAGCTCTCGACGGCATGGGCGCGGGACGCGAAGCGCTTCTCCAGCGTCTCGCGCTGTTCCTGGGGGACGGTCAGCACATTGATCTTGACTACGCTCATGGCACCATCCTGCCGTACGGGGTCCGGACCCCGTCGCTTCAGGGGGAGGGAAGAGTTCGCGCCGGTCCCCCGTCCCCGCTCCCGGCGGCCGAGGGCAGTTCCACCGTGGCGCGCAGCCCGCCGCCGGTGCGCGGGGCGAGGACGAGCGTCCCGTCGTGTGCGCGAGCGACGGTCTCGACGATGGCCAGACCGAGGCCGACCCCCGCGTGGTGGGTGCGCAGGCGCTCGGCGCCCCGCTGGAACGGTTCGGTGAGCGTCGGGACCAGCTCGGGGGAGAGGGGCACTCCGGCTCATCGCCCGGCACGGCAACGCGACGGCCCCGGCGCTCCCTGTCTGCTTGGACGACGACGAGGCACGACCCGAGGCCGCCGGGCACCCGGCGCTGCCGCCGGCGGTCGTCACCGATCTCGTGGCGGGGGCCGACCGGCGGTCGGCGGAAGCGGCCGCCGCCAACCCGTCGCTCCCGCACACGGTGATGACGGAACTTTTGCCTCCCCTGCCCGTACGCGGGGAGAGCCCGGGCGGCGGCATCGCGCCTCCCGCCGCACCCTGCCCTCCCCGAGCCCGGGACCGGCGTACGCGCTAGGCTGCTGAATCGCCACGGGGGAAGTCCGGTCGAAATCCGGCGCTGACCCGCAACGGTAGACGGACCCCCCCGGTCCGTGAGCCCGATCACCCGCGGCACAGAAGGCTCCTGACCATTCGCCGTGGACTGCGAAACGGGCGCTGCGCGGGACGGCCGCCGTCCGGGGCCGCTCCTCCTTGCGCGACGCACGGCCCGAGGCGAAAGCGACCGGCCGTGAACACGTCTCTCGACCGCATACCCGCCAAGCCGCCAAGTCCCGCGCGCGTCGGCTCCGGACCGGCGCCGCCCCACCGCGTATCCGTGCCCCTCCTGGTGACCGGGTTGAGCCTCGCCCTTCCGCTCTCTCTCGTCTGCGGCGCGGCACTCGGGGCGTCAGGGCTCTCCTGGGCGGAGGTGACGCGCTATCTGTGGGCAGGGCTGACCGGCGGAGCCATCGGCTCCGAAGAGGCCCCGGCCTACACCATCGTCTGGGAACTGCGCCTGCCCCGAGCGGTTCTGGCCGCTGTCGTGGGCGCCGGCCTGTCGGCCATCGGCGTCGCCGTCCAAGCCATGGTGCGCAACGCGCTCGCCGACCCGTTCGTGCTCGGCATCTCCTCGGGCGCGGCGGTCGGTGCCAACGCCGTACTCATCTTCGGCGCCTTGGGCGCGCTGGGCATCTGGGCGCTGTCCACGGCGGCGTTCGGCTCCGCGCTCCTCGCGATGCTGCTCGTGTACGCGGTCGCCCGCACCGAACGCGGTCTCACCCCGCTCAGGCTCGTGCTGACGGGGACCGCGATGTACTACGGCTTCTCGGCCGTCACCACGTTCATGGTGTTCGCGGCCGAGCGCGGGGAAGCCGCCCGCTCCGCGATGATGTGGCTGCTCGGCAGCCTGAGCGGCGCCAACTGGGCCGCCGTGCCGATCGCCGCCGGAGCGGTGCTCCTCGGCCTCGCGCACCTCGGCTGGTCGGCGCGGCGCCTGAACGCCCTCGCCATGGGCGACGAGACCGCCGCCGCGCTCGGTGTCGACCCCGGGAGGCTGCGCAAGGAACTCTTCCTGGTCTCCGCGGCCGTCACCGGGGCGGTCGTCGCGGTCAGCGGGGCGATCGGCTTCGTCGGCCTGATGGTCCCGCACGCCACCCGGATGCTGGTCGGCGCGGACCACCGGCGGCTTCTGGCCGTCGCACCCCTCGCGGGAGCCGTCCTGCTGATCTGGGTCGACATCCTCTCGCGCGTGGTGCTCGCCCCGGCCGAACTGCCGGTGGGCGTCCTCACCGCGGTCATCGGCGTTCCCTGCTTCATCCTCCTCATGCGCCGGCGCGCCTACTCCTTCGGGGGCATCTGATGCGGATCGACATCGACGCGCTCACCGTCGAGACCGCCGGCGCACGCCTGGTGGACCAGGTCACCCTGGGCGCGGCCGATGGGCAGCTCGTCGGGCTGGTCGGCCCCAACGGCAGCGGGAAGTCAACCCTGTTGCGCTGCGTCTACCGCGCTCTGCGACCGTCCGCCGGCGCCGTCAGGATCGGCGGTGAGGACCTCCACGCCCTCTCCACCCGGGAAGGCGCCCGACGCCTGGCCGCACTTCCCCAGGACGCGGTCGCCGAATTCGACTTCACCGTCGCAGAGATCGTCGCCATGGGCCGTCTGCCCCACCAGGGGCCGATGGCCCGGACGACCGACGAGGACCGCAGCCGCTGCGACGAGGCGCTGGACGGCGTCGGGGCGGGACACCTGGCCGAACGCGGCTTCCTCACCCTCTCCGGCGGCGAGCGGCAGCGCGTCCTGATCGCCCGTGCGCTCGCCCAGCAGCCCCGGGTCCTGGTGCTCGACGAGCCCACCAACCACCTGGACATCGCCCATCAACTGGAAGTCCTCGCCCTGGTCCGCGCCAGCGGCCTGACCGTGCTGACCGCCCTGCACGACCTGAACCTCGCCGCCCTGCACTGCGATGTCGTCCACGTCATCGACAGCGGCCGGATCGTCGCCTCCGGACCGCCGCACGACGTCCTGACCGCAAAACTGCTGGCCGACGTCTTCGGCGTACGGGCACACCGCGTCACCCACCCCGGGACCGGTGCGCTGCAACTGCTCTTCGACCTTCCCACCTCCTGAAGGAGACCCGCGCCCATGCCCCACCCCCTGCGCCCCGCGGCCCTCGCCCTCGCCGCCGCCCTGGCCCTCACCGGCTGCGGAGCGGACGTCACACCGGAAGCCGACCGGAAGGACAGCACCGCACAGGCCGACCGCCACTACCCGGTGACCGTGGAGAACTGCGGTGAGAAGAAGCGCTACGACAAGGCCCCGCAGCGCGTCGTCACCAACGATGTCGGCATCACCGAGATCATGTTCGCCCTCGGGCTCGAGGACCACATGGCCGGATACGTGATGCCCGACGACAAGGGCGACATGACGTCCGTGCCCTGGAAGGACGGTTACCAGAAGACCAAGTGGCTCTCCAAGGAGCGCATCAACAAGGAACTGGTCCTCGACGCCCGGGCCGACCTGGTCTTCGCCGGCTGGAACTACGGATTCACCGAGGGCGAGGGCTTCACCCCCGCCGAACTGAAGCGCGTGGGCATCGACTCCTACCTGCTCAGCGAGTCGTGCCGCAACGGGCAGGGAAAGGCCCGCGGCGTCATGCCCCCGCTCGAAGCGCTCTACACCGACCTGCGGAACCTCGGAGAGATCTTCGACGTCGAGGACCGGGCGAACACTCTCATCACCTCTTTCCGGAAGGAGATCGCGGACGCGCGCTCCCGGGCGGCCACGGGCGATGACCGCCTCCGCGTCTTCCTGTACGACGACGGGAAGGACAAGCCGCTGACCTCGGGCGCGTACGCCGGACCGCACGACATCATCACCAAGGCCGGCGGCGACCACATCATGAAGGACCTGAAGGACAGCTGGACCACGGTGGGCTGGGAGACGGTGGTCGACCGGGACCCCGAGGTCATCGTCATCAACAACTACGGCGACACCGGCGCGGACGAGAAGCGGAGGTTCCTGAAGTCCTACAAGCCCCTCGCCGGCGTATCGGCGGTCAAGAACGACCGGATCGTCGTCCTCGACTACGTGGACCTCGTCGAGAGCCCGCGCAATCCGGCGGCCATCAGCTCGCTCGCCGGGGACCTGAGGAAGTTCGCGCGGTAGGGGTCATCGCGGGCGTACGCGGTGGGGACCAGCGCCTGCGCACGCCGAGCGGGCCCGGCCCCGGAATGTTTCCCGGGCGCCGGGCCCGCCGCACTCCCGGGCCGGGTCAGCCGTTGAACGTGTCCGGGTCGAACCCGGTGCGCTCGTCACGGTTGAGGGCGGAGATCTCGCCGATGTCCCCTTCGGTGAGCTCGAAGTCGAAGAGCGCGAAGTTGTCCTGGATGCGCTTCAGCGTCACGGACTTGGGGAACACGATGTCCCCGCGCTGAAGATGCCAGCGCAGCACCACCTGCGCGGCGGTCCTGCCCACCCGCTCGGCGATCCGCACGATCGTCGGGTCGGAGAGCACCTTGCCCTGGGCGATCGGCGACCACGCCTCCGTGGCGATGGCGTGTTCCGCCCCGAAGGCCCGCAGAGGCTCCTGCGTGAGGTAGGGGTGCACCTCGATCTGGTTGACGGCGGGCACCACCGTGCTGCTGTCCAGCAGCCTGCGCAGATGGTTCTCCTGGAAGTTGGAGACCCCGATCGCCTTGGCGCGCCCGGACCGGTAGATCTCCTCCAAGGCCTTCCACGTCTCCACGAAGTCGCCCGAACCACCCGGCAGGGGCCAGTGGATGAGGAAGAGGTCCAGGTAGTCGAAGCCCAGCTCTTCCAGGGAACGGTCGAACGCCCGGAGCGCCTCGCCGGGTGCGTGCGCGCCGTTGTTCAGCTTGCTCGTGACGAAGACGTCGGCGCGGTCGAGTCCGGATTCCCGGACGGCCCGGCCGACCTCCTTCTCGTTGCCGTACATCTGCGCCGTGTCGATGTGCCGGTAGCCGGTCTCCAGAGCGGCGACCGTGGTCTCGCAGGTCTCGTCCGGCGGGATCTGGAAGGTGCCGAAGCCGAGCTGGGGGATGGTCACACCGTTGTTGAGGGTGACGGACGGTACTGAAGGCACGGTTGCTCCTTGCTCTGTCGACGGCCTCGGAGGCGGTGTGAGGGACGGATGCGATGAGGCGGGAAAGCCGCCTCTCACTGGCGTACCCGACTGCCCGAGCAGAAAACTTCCCACAAGCATCTATATCGGTAATATCCCGCGTGCGCAGAGTGGCGGAGAGAGGCGTGCCCCGCCCGCTACGCGGGCCCTGCCGTCACGTCGGCGGGGACGGGAACGCCCAGCCGGCCCGCCGCGGCGGTGAGGGCCGATCCGAGCGGAAGGGCGATACGGGTCACGGCGTGCCGGTCGCCCCGGGTCGCATCCCGGTTGACGATCAGCACCGGCGTACCGGCATCGGCGGCCTGGCGGACGAAGCGGAGCCCCGACATCACGGTCAGCGAGGAGCCCAGGACCAGCAGGGTGCGCGCCCCGCGGACCAGTGCGCGGCAGTGTTCGACCCGCTGCGGGGGCACGGCCTCGCCGAAGAACACCACGTCCGGTTTGAGGACGCCCCCGCACGCGGCACACGGCACCACACGGAAGTCTCCGACCTGCTCGTCCGTGAGATCGGCGTCGCCGTCCGGGTTCATCGAGGAGGCCACCGGCGCGAAACCCTCGTTGGCCGCCGCCAGCCGGTGCGCCAGCTCGCGGCGCGGGCTGAAGGCGCCGCAGGAGAGGCAGACGACCCGGTCCAGGCGCCCGTGCAGATCCACGGCGTCCTTGCTGCCCGCGGTCTGGTGCAGCCCGTCGACGTTCTGGGTGATCACCCCCGCGAGCAGGCCCTGCCGCCCGAACGCGGCCACCGCCCGGTGCCCGGCGTTGGGCCGGGCGCGGCCGAACGTACGCCAGCCGAGATGGCTGCGCGCCCAGTAGCGCCGGCGGGCCCCGGCGTCCGCCGTGAAGTCCTGGTAGGTCATGGGGGTGTGGCGGCTCAGGCTCCCGCCCTCGCCCCGGTAGTCCGGGATGCCCGACTCCGTGGAGATGCCCGCCCCGCTCAGGATCAGGACACCGCCACCGCGCAGCGCCTCGGCCACCGGCTCCAGGTCCGTCGTGCCCGGCGGCAGCTCCTCGGCGGAGGTCCAGCTCAGGGTGGGTCGCATGCGCATGCCCTCCAGAGTACGGAACAGGCCCCCGGCGTCGTCGGACTCGCGTCGGCACACGGCCAGGGTCGGTTTCCGGCCTCATTTCGTGACAGGGGCATGACCAAGGAGCGATCGCGGCATAGGTCCTGCGGCCCGGGAGGAACGGCAACCGGCCATCGAGGCCGTTCGGTTCCCCGCGAACCGGCCGTTCTCCCGCTCGCCCGGCTCCGCGCGGAGCCGAGCCCCCCCCCATGAGTGAAGGGACGAACAATGCTGGATTCCCGATGGTTCAAGGCGGCCGGTGTCGCCGTGGCGCTCACCCTGGCCTCGGCCACGGCGGCGCACGCGGCTCCCGCGCCGGACCCGGCTGCAGAGAGCACGGCAGCCGTGGTCACCCTCCGCTACGACGACAGCCGGGCCGGCGGCTGGGAGGCGGCGATCGCCGCAGGGGTCGCCTCCTGGAACGCGAACGTCGGCAACGTCAAGCTCGTCGAGGCCGCACCCGGCACGCGGGCCGAGATACAGATCGTGGCCACCAGTGGCTGGCCGCAGGCCACGCTCGGCCCGGTCCGCCCCGGCGGCCGGGCCCGGGTGGAGCTGGGCAGCCAGGCGGTCGCCCAGGGCCACGACAAGACCCGTATCGCCGCCCATGAACTCGGCCACAGCCTGGGCCTGCCGGACACCAAGCCCGGCCCGTGCTCCCAGTTGATGTCGGGCTCCAGCGCTGGTACGAGCTGCAGGAACGCGGTGCCGAACGCGGCCGAACGGTCCCGCGTGGAGTCCGCCTACGCGGGCGGCCTCGCCTCCCGCGTCCCGGCCGACGGACGCATCCTGGTGGACGCCCCGTAATCGGCTGTTGGGCGAAAGGCGGGGAGCCGGGCTCGTTCCGAACCGGCTCCCCGCCGACCGGCGACGGGGTGTGCGGCTCCCCGCCGACCGGCGGACGAGGCGCTCGGCGGGGAGTCGACCGGTGACCGGGTGCTCGGATCACCGGTCCTGCGGAGCGAAGGGCCCACCGCGGCCGAAGGCGTGCCGGGCGAAGCGTTCGGCGATACGCCGGTGGGTGGCGGGATCCGGGTGCAGACCGTCCGGCAACGGGAGCTCGGCGTGATCGTCCGCGCCGTAGAGGTCCAGCCCGTCGAGGTGGTGCAGGTGCGGGTCCGTGGCCGCGCGCTCCCCGACGATCCGGGCCAGCTCGTCCCGGATCACGGTCAGAGTGAGCTTCCCCGCGGCGACCTCCGCCGGGTCGCCGGTGGCCTTGAACCCGACCCGCCCCTCGCGCATCGCGGTGAAGTCCGGGGCGAGCGGACCCGGGGTGTTCTCGTGGATGGGGCAGCAGATCGGCGAGATCACCAGCAGCGGTGCGGTGGGGTGCCCGTCGCGCAGGGTGTCGAGGAAGCCGTGGACGGCGGGGCCGAACGCGCGCAGCCGCATCAGGTCGGTGTTGACGACGTTGATGCCGATCTTGACGCTGAGCAGGTCGGCGGGGGTGTCGCGCATGGCGCGGGCGGTGAAGGGGTCGAGCAGGGCGCCGCCACCGAACCCCATGTTGATCAGCTCGGCGCCGCCGGAGGCCGCGGCCAGGGCGGGCCAGGTGCCGGTCGGGGTGGTGGCGTTGGAGCCGTGGCTGATGGAACTGCCGTGGTGCAGCCAGACCGGCCGGCCGCTCGGCCGGGGGCTGCGGACCGGAGCGTCGGTGCGCAGGGCGACCAGGCACGTCGTCTCGTCGTGGGGGAGCCAGATCTCGACGTCCTTCTCGTCGGCCGGCAGGCCGGTGAACCGGAGCGTCTCCATCGGGCCCGGCTGGGCCTGAGCCGTTCCCGCGGACATGTCGATGGTGAGCGTGTCGCCGGCGGGGACACCGGCCCGGCCCACCAGGCGGCCGTCGACGAGGAGTTCGTACACACCGTCGGGGCGCGGCGGCGCTCCGACGTAGACGCGCTTGGTGGCCACCACGTCCAGCTCGACGGCGGTGGCCCGGGTGCGGAACGCCAGCCGGACCCCTGAGGGCTGCGACTCGGCCATGGCCAGCTGGCCGTCGGTGATCTGCCGCCGCGCCCGGGCGGGCAGCCGGTGCGGCAGTACCCCGCGCTCGGTCTGCTCCAGGTCGAGCGCACCGCGCAGGATGTCGGCGCTGATGGGGGTTGTCGTCCAGTCGTGCCGGGTGGTCATGGGCTCGTCTCTTCGTTCGTCGTGAGGGGGAGGGTGTCCGGGTCAGGAGGGTGCCCAGGTCAGGAAGGGGCGGGCCAGTTGCGCAGCAGGGAGTCGAGCGCGGCGAGGATCTCCGTCCAGCTCTCCTCGGAGGAGGGGGCGCTGTGGCTGAAACCGCCCGCCATCTCCAGCTCCACGTAGCCGTTGAACACGCTGCCCAGGAGCCGCACCGCGTGCGTCTCCTGAAGCTCGGGCAGGTCGTACCCGCGCAGGATCGCCCGTGTCATCCGGGAGTGGCGCACCGCAGCGCTCGTGGCCGCCGTCTCCGCGTCGAGGCGGAACCGTGCCGCGGCGAAGCGGCCCGGGTGCTGGAACGCATAGTCCCGGTAGGCGTGGGCGAAGGCGGCGAGCGCGTCCCGGCCCGCCCGCCCCGCGATGGCCGCCGACGCCTGGTCGGCGAGTTCCTCCAGGGCCAGCAGGGTGATCCTGGTCTTGAGGTCGTGGGCGTTCTTGACGTGCGAATACAGGCTCGCGGTCTTGATGCCCAGCTTCCGCGCGAGCTCCGACGGGGTCACCCGCTCGAAGCCGATCTCGTCCGCCAGCTCGGCGCCCGCTCGCACCACGCGCTCCGCGGCCAGTCCCGGTCGTGCCATGCCACCCTCCGAACGCTTCTCCATGATTGCCTAAAGGAATATACATTTGCCTAATAGGCTTAGGCAAATTAGCGTGGATCTCATGAAACCCCTGACCGAGCGAGAGATCCGCAGCGCCTTCGTGAACTGCACCAAGGGCGAGGCCAAGCGCCTTGCCGTCCCCCGTGACCTGGCCGACCGGCCCTGGGGCGACCTGGACTTCCTGGGCTGGCGCGACCCTCAGGCCCCCGACCGGGCCTACCTGGTGATGCCGTTCGGTGAGAGTCATGTCGGGCTTCAGCTGCGCTCCTCCGACGCCGGCTCCTCGCATACTCGCCGCAGCATGTGCTCGATCTGCGTGACCGTCCACACCGGAGGCGTTCGTCTGCTCGTGGCCCCCAAGCCGGGGAAGGCGGGCAAGCAGGGCAACTCCGTCGGCGCCTACATGTGCGGCGACCTGGCCTGCTCCCTCTACGTACGCGGCAAGAAGGACGCCGGCGTGGGCGGGCGACTGCGTGAGTCCCTCACCCTGGAACAGCAGATCGACCGCACCGTGACGAATCTCGCCGCGTTCATCACCAGGGTGACGGCGTGACTCGCGGCCGCTCGGCAAATGCCCGGAGAGGTGCGGACTGCATGGTTCCGGACAGGCTGGTGAACGGATTCGGGCCCCAGGGGCGCCGACGTTTTGTCCGCATCCCGTCCATCGCTCCTTCCCGGCCTCAGGGGATGCGCAAGCGTTCGATCATGTGCGAAAAACACCGGCCAGATCCGAGGCCCCGTGATGTGGCCGGTCCACCCGTCGACCGGATAGGAGCCTGAGGCATCCAATTGATGGTGAGGTGCGGAGCGACCCGCTTCGCACCCACCACCGAGCACTGCGAGGCGACCGCTCCCATGACGGAATCCACGACGGAACCGGCCCGCCAGGACCATGCCCTCACCGGCACCGCCACCGAACCGACCTCCCCGCCACCGTTCCCGCAGGACCGCGAGTGCCCCTACCACCCGCCCGCCGGCTACGAACCGCTGCGTGCGCGGGGTCCGTTGAGCCGGGTCACCCTCTTCGACGGACGCCCGGTCTGGGCCGTCACCGGGCACGCGCTGGCCCGTCGACTCCTGGCGGATCCCCGGCTCTCCGCCGACCGCACCCACCCCGGCTTCCCGATTCCGGCCGAGCGGTTCACGCAGACGCCCCGCCGACGCGTGGCGCTCCTCGGCGTCGACGACCCCGAGCACAACGCCCAGCGCAGGAAGCTCATCCCGAGCTTCTCCGTGAAGCGGATCGCCGCGCTGCGCCCACAGATCCAGGAGACGGTGGACGGGCTGCTGGACGCGATGAAGCGGCAGGGGCCGCCCTCCGAACTGGTCGCCGACTTCGCGCTGCCGGTGCCCTCCATGGTGATCTGCGCACTCCTCGGCGTGCCCTACGCCGACCACGCGTTCTTCGAGGGCTGCTCGCGCCGCCTTCTGTGCGGCCCGGCCGCGAGCGATGTGGACGGCGCGCGGATCGAACTGGAGGAGTATCTGGGCGCGTTGATCGACCGCAAGCGCGCGGAACCGGGGGAGGGGCTGCTGGACGAACTGATCCACCGGGACCACCCGGACGGGCCCGTCGGCCGCGAGGACCTCGTCTCCTTCGCCCTGATCCTGCTCGTCGCGGGACACGAGACGACGGCGAACATGATCTCGCTCGGCACGTTCACGCTGCTGCGCCATCCCGGTCAACTGGCGGCGCTGCGGTCCGGGGAGACGACGACGGCTGCGATGGTCGAGGAACTGCTGCGCTTCCTCTCCATCGCCGAAGGTCTGCAACGGCTGGCGGCCGAGGACATCGAGGTGGACGGGACGACGATCCGCAAGGGCGAGGGCGTCTTCTTCTCGACCTCGCTCATCAACCGCGACGCCGACGTGTTCGAGGATCCGCAGACGCTGGACTGGGAGCGGTCCGCCCGCCACCATCTCGCCTTCGGCTTCGGCGTCCACCAGTGCCTGGGCCAGAACCTGGCCCGGACCGAGCTCGACATCGCCCTGAGCACCCTCTTCGAGCGGCTGCCGGCCCTCAGGCTGGCCGTACCCGCGGACGAGATCCGGCACAAACCCGGCGACACCATCCAGGGCCTGCTCGAACTGCCCGTGGCCTGGTGAGGGGCATGGGCATCCGGGTCTTCAGGGAACGCTGTGTGGGGGCCGGCATGTGCGCGCTGACCGCGCCGGACGTGTTCACCCAGGACGACGACGGGTTCAGCGAGCTGCTCCCCGACCGCCCGGCGGTTACGGAGAACCACCCGCTGGTACGGGAAGCCGCACGGGCCTGTCCGGTCGGGGCGGTGGCCCTCACCGACGACTGAACCCCGACGGCTGACGGCGGCGACGGACGGGCCGGGACACCGGGTCCGGCCCGGTGTCGTGCCCCGCCCGAACCGGACGGGCCGTCGGAGAGGAGCCCCGATCGCTCCGACGGCCCGTGAGGCGGGCCCGTCGCCCGGCAGACAGGACCGGGCGATGCGGCACCGGACGGCTCAGAGACCGAACTCCTGCGGGGAGACACCGAGCGCCATGCACGCCTCCCGCAGAATCTGCGCCTCTGCCGGGGCGATGTACCCGTCCGCGCCGGCGATCACGAAGCCGGTCTGGACGACCGCCTTGGCCTCCACCGGCTTCTTCGCCGCCTTGGCGATCTCCTGCATGGCATCGGCCTTGCCCTGCTGGAAGTTGAACATCAGCTGGTCGACGTGCTTGTTGAACCGCTGCCGCAGCTGCTCGGGAGGGAAGTTCTGCAGGACGTCGTTCTGCAGGATCAGGTTCTCCACGTGGTGCCGCTCAGCGGGGTCGACGGAACCGTCGGCGGCCGCGACCAGCGCGCACATCGCCATGCTGGCGTCCCGGTAGGCCCCGCTCTTGAGCTCCGTCTTGAGGGAGCCGAGCTGCGACTTGAGCAGCCCGACCAGCTTCTCCTTCGAGCCACCCGAGGCCCCCGAGCCCCCTGTCCCCGGCTGCCGCTGACCGGCGGGGCCCCTCGTGCCCTGCGCCTGCTGCTGGAGCCCCTTGGCCTGGTCCTTGATGCGGTCCCACATTGCCATGCCTGCCACCTTGTCGATCGGATCGATGGGCCGCGCACCGCGCGCGGCCCTTGAACGGTCATGCCTGGAAAACGGTCATACGTGGTTGGTCCGCCGCTCGTCCCGTCGGGCACGCACCCTGCGAACGACCGCCACGACCAGCGCCGCGACGACCAGCCCGAGCACCACCTTGGAGAGCACCCCGACGTAACGCTCCACCAGGTCCCACTGGTCACCCAGCAGATATCCGGCCATCACGAGGGCGAAGTTCCATATGAAGCTGCCCAGCGTGGTGAAGAGAACGAAGATCGGCAGGGGCATCCGCTCGACGCCTGCCGGGACGCTGATCAAGCTCCGGAAGATGGGAATCATCCGGCCGAAGAAGATGGCCTTCCTGCCGTGCTTGAGGAACCATCGCTCGGTCTTCTCCAGGTCGGACACCTTCACCAGAGGGAGCCGCTCCCACAGGGCGTACATGCGCTCCCGGCCGAAGAGGGCACCGATGTGATAGAGCGCGACCGCGCCCACCACGGACCCCAGCGTCGTCCAGAAGAGCGCGGAGAACAGGCTGATCACTCCCTGCCCCGCGGCAAAGCCCGTCAGCGGCAGAATGATCTCACTCGGCAGCGGAGGGAAGAGGTTCTCCAGGGCGATCGCCAGCCCGGCCCCGGGGCCGCCCATGGTGTCGACGAGGCTGGTCGCCCACCCGGCGATGCCGCTCGTCGGTTCCGAGGCGAGGGGGAAGTGGTACATGTACGTCTGCTCCAGGACTGGGTCATAGGTTCGGGTATCCCGTACGGCCCGTATCGCGAAGGAATTTCCGCGATCCACGGGCTGGGAAAGGGATCAGAAATATGAAAGACGAAAGAGGGGAATGCGCATGCGCGATGCGTACGAAACGGGACGCCGCGGCGCATGGGGGCGAGCCGGAGATCAGCGCTCGCATTCCGGACGATCACCGGGTGACCGGAAAGGCTCGCTCAGCAGCGAAGGATCCGGGCCTGGGCGGGGCCTCGCGATCCCGAAGGCGAAGCGTGGTGCCGGGAGACGCCCGCCGAGCAGTCGTGCAGATCCGGTGCCGAGGAAGGAACGCCTGCCTGAACGGGGGACGAAGTCGTCGTGCTTCCCGCTTTGTGGCGCTGCTGGAGAGTGACGTCACCGTCCACGCCGTCCAGCGGAACATCCGGCCCCGATGTGTCGACCACGGACACGGCATGGGCCGGGGAATGCGCTGCCGCGTCGACGGTCCCGAGGGCCTGGGAAGAGGAGCCCAGGGCGAACGCGGAAATCATCAGGAGCACGGCGATACCGGCATAGAGGGCCAGCATCTCCCTGCAGCGCATTCCTACGCTCCTTGTCCCGGTTGATTCGGCCCGTAGAACGAACTGTCAAAGCCGCTCGGCGAATTGCCGCCGCAGGACTGCACTCTAACAGCCCGAACTGAAGGGAACCTGAAGCCTATTTCGCCCAGCGCCCACGGGATCAGTACGGCAGACCCTCCGCGGCGGCTCGCAGCGCGGCCAGGACGCAGGCCGCGATCTCGTCGCCCGACGCCTCGGGATCGTCCGCGTACCGGTGGGCGAACTCCTCCGCCGCCGCGCGCAACGCGCCGTTGACCGTCGCCGCGTGCACCTTGGTCCGCAGGGCGTCGGCGCTGCCCCCGGATCTCCGGGCGAGGAGGTCCGCGAGCACCGGCAAGGCGTCGTCGTGGGCCTGCAGCCAGACGGCCCGGAGCGCGGGCTCGGTGTACGTCATGCGGATCAGATCGAGGATGGCCGGAGCCGTGGGGGGCAGGGTCCCGCTCCGCCCGGACCGCGTCACGAAGTCCACCAGCGTCATCCCGGGCGGCCACGCGGCCAGCTGGTCCACGGCGAACTGGAGCCCCGCCGAGAGCACCGGCAGGACGCAGCTCTCCTTGGTGGGGAAATGCCGCCACAGCGTGCGGGACGAGATGCCGACGGCCCGGGCGATCTCCTCGCCCGTGGTGCGGGTGACACCCTGCGAGGTGAACAGGCGGACCGCCTCGCCGGCGATCTCCAGGCGGAGGGCGGCCCTGCGCCGCTGAGCGAGCGACGGCTTTCCGACGGCCCCCGCCCTGAGCCCGTCCGCCCCGAGCCGGCCCTCCGCGGGCGGCAGTTCACACACCTTCGCCCCCGGCTTCCGTTCCCGTCCGTGGCTCCGTTCCGTCCCGGCAGCATAGCGAGCCGCGAAGGAAATGGCGCATGCAGACGTCTTGTCACTGAGTGACACGCAGACCTACGCTGCCGAAACTGACCGGCGAGTAACAAGGCTGGCCCGAAGGGGCTCCGTGTGCGCCGCCGCCTTCTCGCCCCCGCCAAACCGGCCGCCTCCACAACCCTCCGCACGAGAAACGAGGAGCACACCGTGAGCCGCACGAGAACCCGTTTCCGCTCCGCCGCCATTCCGAACCCGAACCCGGACCAGGGCGCCGCCCGTCCGGAAGAGGCCGGGCGTCACCGTCTCCCGCCCCGACTGCGCCTCCTGGCGTGCACCCTGGCCGCCGGGACCGCCTGCGCGGGCCTGTCGGCCGTCCCCGCGTCCGCGGCCGGGACCCCGCCCGTCGTCTCCCGGGGCGTCACCATCCCGGAGTTCTACACGCCTCCGACCGAACTGCCCGCAGCCAACGGCGCGTTGATCCGTACCGAGGCCCTGCCCCTCGGGCTGGACATCCCCGGCCTCGACGGCCGCCCGATGCCGGGTACCGCTACCCGCCTCATGTACAAGTCCACCGACTCCGCCGGGCAGCCCGTCGCCGTGACCGGCGCCTACATCGAGCCCTCGGCGGGCTGGAAGGGGTCCGGCCCGCGCCCCCTGGTCGCCGTCGCCTCCGGCACCATGGGCCAGGGCGACCAGTGCGCACCGTCCTTCGCTCTTCAGCACCCGCTCACCCTCAACGGCGACACCGTCTCCGTCGGCTACGAGGCCCTGGCCATCTACCGGATCCTGGCCACCGGGGCGGCCGTCGTCGTCACCGACTACGTCGGCCTGGGCGCCACGGACCGCCTGCACACCTACGTCAACCGTCTCGACCAGGGGCACGCCCTGCTGGACGCGGCCCGCGCCGCGCGCTCCGTGCCCGGCGCCTCGGTCACCGCGGACTCCCGGACCGGCCTGTACGGCTACAGCCAGGGCGGCGGTGCCAGTGCCGCGGCCGCCGAGCTCCAACCCTCCTACGCCCCCGACGTACCCCTCGCCGGCACCTACTCCGGTGCGCCTCCCGCCGACCTGACCGCCGTCATGAAGGGCATCGACGGCAGCGCGCTCGCCGGCGCGATGGCCTGGTCGATCAACGGTTTCGCCCAGTCCGACCCCGACCTGCGCGCGGTCGTCGAGGCGAACATCAGCACCACCGGGAAGGCCGCCCTGACGGACGCCTCCACGATGTGCGTGGGTGACGCGATCTTCGGCTACGGATTCGCCAAGAGCAGCAAGTGGACCACCAGCGGCACATCCATCGGAGAGATCATCGCCGCCGAGCCCAAGGCCCGGGCCGCCCTGGACAAGCAGCGCATCGGAACGCTCAAGCCGGCCGGTCCCGTACGTCTGGCCACCGGCGTCAACGACGACATCGTCCCCCACGCGCAGGCCCGCCGACTGGCCGTCGACTGGTGCCGCAAGGGCGGCGACATCACCTACGACGCCGTCGTCCTGCCGAATCTCGGTGACAAGATCCTCACCAACCACCTGGTGCCTCTCCTCACCGACCAGGGCGAGGCGATCGGCTGGCTGACCGACCGGCTCGCGGGCAAACCGTCCACCTCCAACTGCTGGTCCATGCCGATCCAGCCCTGAGCCCCGACCGGCCCTCCGCACACCCCGGCGGGTGTCCAGCCGTGCACCGGTCGGCCTCAGCCGCGGCGAGCCTCGGCCGCACGGACGCCGGCCGGTGAAGGATGACCGCGGGCGGCCCCGGTCCGGGGCCGCCCGTACCACCCCTGTCGCGTGGAGAGGCCCGGCCATGGAACTGCTCGACGACCCGCCGACCCCCGCCGCGTGCGGCGCGGCGCCACGACGGAACAGCGGCCCCCGGCCCGGTGCCGCAACGGTGACGGCGTGAACTCCTCCCCTCCCGGGGACACGCCGGGCGAGGGCCGCTACGGCGAGGCGTTCTTCCGCCCGGAGCGGGCGGGGGAGGCGGAGCGCATCGACTTCGGTGCGCTCGCCTACGACGACATCACGATGGCCCGGCTGCGGGCGCTCGGCGCCGGACCGGGTTGGCGCTGCCTCGACATCGGAGCCGGAACGGGCACCGTCTCCCGCCGGCTGCTGGGCGAGGCCGGGGTGGCGAGCGTGCTCGCCGTGGACCGCGACGTACGGTTCCTGGACGCACGCCCCGCCCCCGGTCTCCGGACGCTCCAGGCCGACGTCACCGCCCCCGACTTCGCCCCCGGCACCTTTCAGCTCGTACACGCCCGGTTCGTGCTGATGCACCTGCCCGGGCGGGACCGCCTGGTCGGCGAGCTCGGCGATCTCCTCACACCCGGCGGCCTGCTGGTGCTCAGCGACGCGGTCGACCTGACGAGCGAGCGGACACCGGCCACCCCGTACACCACGGCGATGCGCGCGATGTGGCAGGGGCTGCGGGCCACCATCGGCACCGACGTCTCCTCGGTCCCGTCGTACCCGCACCTGCTGCGCGGGGCGGGGCTGGACCACGTGGCAGCCGAGCTCCACGTTCCGCCGCTGGTGCCGGGCAGCGCCATCAGCCGCTTCTGGGCCGACACCTGGCAGCGCAGCAGGGAGGCCATGCTCTCCACCGGCCTGCTCGACGACGCGGGCGTCGACGCCGCGATCCGGTACCTGGAGAGCGACGCGTGCGCGGCGTTGTCGGCCGGGATGCTCACGGCGTGGGGGCAGAAACCCCAAGGTGCCACGGGCTGACCGCCCGGGCTGCCCCCTGTCCCCCTTCCCCTGGACCGGCGGCCCGTACGGGGCTCCGCGTGAGCGGCTCCCCTATGCTCCCGGTGGGGGAGGGCGAACCGGAAGGCATGCTGGAACATGACAGGGCAACGCGACCGTTGGGCGGAACTGACCGGTGGGCAGGCGGGGGAGGAGTACGCGCGGCGATTCGCCCGGCTCGCCGCATCGGGCCATGACGTCCACGGCGAAGCCACCTTCTGCACCGCGCTGCTGAAGCCCGGGACCCGTGTGCTCGACGCGGGCTGTGGCACCGGCCGCATCGCGATCCGGCTCGCCGAACTGGGCCACCACTGCACCGGCGTGGACGTCGACGCCTCGATGCTGGCCGTCGCCCGCCGCGAGGCGCCCGCACAGGACTGGCTCCTCGGTGACCTGGCCCGGCTGGACACCCTCGGCCTGCATACGGACTTCGACCTCGTCCTCGCCGCCGGCAACGTCATCCCTCTCCTGGCCCCCGGCACCGGAGTGACCGTCGTCGGCCAACTCGCCGCCGTACTGCGCCCGGGCGGTCTCCTGGTCACGGGCATGGGACTGGACGCGGCCCACCTGCCGCTGGAGGAAGCACCGATGACCCTCGCCGAGTTCGACCAGTGGTGCGCCCGGGCCGGACTGACCTTGCGGCAGCGTTACGCGACCTGGAGCGGCGACCCCTACAGCGAGGGCGGCGGTTACGCCGTCAGCGTGCACACCCGCCCGGCCGGCTGAACCTCACCGCTGATGCGGTGCGACCGGGTTCCTCGCGCCGAACCACTGCTCGGCGCCGAACTCCTCGAACCGCGTGACCTCGGTGAACCCCAGCTTCAGCGCGAGGCGCACCGAGGGGGCGTTGGCGATCCGGGTGCAGAGCACCACCGGCTCACCGGGGAGCGCGGCAGCGAACCAGTCGAGCGCGGCGGAGCATGCCTCGGCGGCGTAACCCGCCCCCCACGCCTCCGGCAGGAACATGTAGCCGAGTTCGGTCGAGCCGCCGTCCGGACGGAGTCGGCCCGGACGCTCGGGGTCCCGCTGTTCGAGGGTGACCGTGCCGATCATCGCTCCGTCGCGCTCCACGACGAAGAGCCCGGGCCGCCGTCCCGGCACCTCGGGAACCGCGCGTTCGAGCTCATCCCGCGGGTCGGGGCCACCGAGGTGGGCGCGGACCTCCGGCGATGCGAACAACTCGACGAACGCCGCACGGTCCCGGGCCTCGGATGCACGGAGCACGAGCCGTGCCGTGCCGATCGGGGCAGGTGGCCAGGTGAACGATGCGCGTCCCGTCATAGCGGGGAACCTATCGCACGCGTGTTCCTTGGCAAGGTCAGACGTATGGTCGCGTGGCCCGACAGGGCCGGGCGTCCCTCCAGGCGTCTTCACCCGCGCCCGCGCCACGCATCGGCGCTGCGGCAGCATCGACCGCGCCGAGGTCCACACGGACCGACCGGTCCGTACGCCTCCGCAGATGTCAGCGGACGCGGCGGATCCGGATCGGCCCCCGGGCGTCCTCCGGCGCGACGGGCCGCCCACCCTGGGTGATCTCGACCCGACCGGCCCCGACCAGCCGCCGAGCCGCCCGGCGGGCGGGCTCCATCAGGGACCGCCAGCCGTCGTCGTCGCCCCCGTACACCGAGCGCGCGGCATCGGAGGGGCAGATGGTCGAGGCCGGGCCACGCTGCTCCAGCAGCTCGAGGATCGCCTGCTCCAGACGCCGGAGGGTCCGCTGTTCGTGCGAGGTCACCTCTTCATGGTGGCACCGATACGCCGACGGCGCCCCGGCCCGGGGGCGTGCGGCGGCCCCGCCCCGACCCCATGGCCCGGCCCTCGGCCGGACGGCCGTCCGGCAACGGTCCCGATCACCAGGCGTCGACAAGCGGAACACCCGGGTCGTGCCGCCGCCAGGCCTCGTCGAGGCGCGTGAGCCGGTGTGCGGCGGAGATGCCGTACAGGGCCGCGACTTTGCCGTCGCCGACGTCGAACGCCACGGCCCCCACGACCCGGTCCCCGACCACGGCGACGACGGCCGGGGAGCCGTTGACCCGCGCGACGTACATCGCCGCCGGGCCACCGGCCAGCCGGCGCTTCGCCGGGGTGGACGTGAACCCGGCCCGCACGAGGGAGGCGACCCGCTCCGGCGTCCGGTACCGCAGCAGCCGCCTGGCCAGTCCCGCCCCGTCCGAGACCGCCGTCACGTCGTCGGTGAGCAGCGCCACCAGCCGGTCGGTGCGCCCTGAGGTGGCGGCGGCGAGGAACTCCTCGACCACCCGGCGCGCCGCCACGGGGTCGGCCGCGCCGCCGGTGCGGCGGCGTTCGTCGGCGAGCCGGGTCCGGGCCCGGTGGGCGTGCTGCTGGCTCGCCGCCTCCGTGATGTCGAGGATCGCGGCGATCTCGGCGTGGCTGTACGCGAAGGCCTCCCGCAGGACATAGACGGCCCGCTCGTTCGGCGAGAGGCGCTCGACGAGGGTCAGCACGGCCAAGGACACCGACTCCCGCTGCTCGAAGGTGTCGGCGGGGCCGAGCATCGGGTCGCCCTCGAGGAGCGGTTCGGGCAGCCAGGCGCCTGCCGTCCGCTCGTGACGTGCCTGCGCCGAGCGGAGCCGGTCGAGGCAGATGTTGGTGGCGACCTTCGTCAGCCACGCCTCCGGCACCTCGATCCGTTCGCGGTCCGCCGCCTGCCAGCGCAGGAAGGTGTCCTGCACGGCGTCCTCCGCGTCGGCCGCCGACCCGAGCAGACGGTACGCGAGCGAGGCCAGCCTGTCCCGGCCGGCCTCGAACGTCGCGAGGGTTGCGCTGTCCATGCGAAACACCCTAGGCGGCGACCCGCACACCGGCCCGGTCGGAGGCCGGGTCCAGCCGCCGCCTTCGCGTCGGCAGACCGAAGGTCGGGTGGGCGATACCCCACTCGGCCCCCTTGAGTATCCCGGACTTGAGCCGCGCGGCCGTCCGGCCGCCCAGATACCAGGGCTTCGACCGGACGTCCCCGTCCACCATCTGGAAGATGGCGTCCCGGCGGCCGAGGCTGATGTGGTTGCCGACGTACTTCAGCCCGGAGGCCGGGACCTCATCGCCCGTCAGGCGCGCGATGATCGCTCCGGTCGCCCGCATATTGGTGATTCCGGCCGACGCGCAGGACATCGGCAGGGGCCGGCCGTTCTCCCCGAGCGCGTAGGCGCAGTCGCCGGCGGCGTAGACGTCCGGGTGCGAGACCGAGCGCAT
This sequence comes from Streptomyces parvus, assembly GCF_032121415.1. NCBI lineage: Bacteria > Bacillati > Actinomycetota > Actinomycetes > Kitasatosporales > Streptomycetaceae > Streptomyces > Streptomyces parvus. The sequence continues at coordinate 7,095,991 of NZ_CP135079.1, forward strand.
GGACCGGTCGACGACGATCTGCCCGGTGGCGGCGGCCTCCAGGCCCGCGGCGGCCGCGATCGGGTGCACGGTGAAGCCGGCCGACCACACGGTCACCTCGGCCGGCAGGACCGTACCGTCGGCGGTGATCGCTCCGGCCGGTTCGACGGCTGCGACGGCGGTGTGCTCGTGCACGGTGACGCCGAGCCGGTCGAATGCTTCCCGCAGATGACGGCGGGCCTTGGGGGAGAGCCAGGCGCCCAGCTCACCACGGGCGGCGAGCGCGACCGAGAGACCGGGCCGCGACTCGGCCAGCTCGGTCGCGGTCTCGATGCCGGTCAGCCCCTCGCCGACGACCAGGACGGACCCGCCCTCGCCGAGGCCGTCCAGGCGTTCGCGCAGACGCAGCGCCGAGCCCAGACCGGCCACGTCGAAGGCGTACTCCGCCACGCCGGGGACACCGTGGTGGGCGGCGGAGCTGCCGAGGGCGTAGAGCAGGGTGTCGTAGGACAGTTCCCCGGACCCGTCCTCGCCGGTCACGGCGACCGTCCTGCGCTCGGGGTCGAGACCGGTCACCCGGGCCAGGCGCAGCCGTACTCCGGTGCCCGCGAACACGTCGGCGAGCTTGTGGCGCGCGATGTCCTGCCCGGCCGCCACCTGGTGGAGCCGCATCCGCTCGACGAAGTCGGGTGCGGCGTTGACGACGGTGATCTCGGTGTCGGCGGGGGAGAGCCGACGCGCCAGATTCCCTGCGGCGAAGGCCCCGGCGTACCCGGCGCCGAGTACGACGATGCGGTGCTTCATGAGCGTCATGACGGGCTCCTGTCTCGTTCGCGTACCCCTTGAACGGGACAGCGCTGCGATTGCTGACAGGACACGGATGTGACGCGCGTCACCAGGCAGCGGCGGCGCGGGTCTGCCGATGTCTCCCGTGCCGTCCCGTGGCCGGGGACATGCTCAGCGAGCGGGCCCCCGCGCCGCGAACGGGTTCGGCACCGCCCCCGTCCAGCGCCGCAGCACCGAGCGGCCGGTCCGCAGCGTGGTCCCCCCGGAGTCGACCGTGCCGGCCTCGGCCACGTAGTAGCGGCCGTCGCCGAGCGAGACCAGACCGTACTGGCCGCCCGATTCGTAGCCGTGCACGCCGGAGGGCCCGTGGTGCAGCCCGCGCGGGAGGAGGGGGACGAGAGGGCCGGACTCGGGGCGCGGCTGCCCCTTCACCTCGCCCCGGCGGGCGGGTTTCGAGCCGTCCAGGACGTAGAGCGCGTAGTTGGGGAAGGCCGTCTTCCTGCCCCTGTACACCGCCATCAGCCAGTTGCCGCTGTCCCTGTCGTACTCCAGATTCTGGACCCCGTAGGTGGTGTTGCCGGTGTAGGCGAAGAACTTGCCGTCGGGGGAGGCGGGGCCGCTGGTGTGCAGCGCGTCCTCGCTGAGCGGCCGCTCGTACGTCCGCCAGTCGCGTACGTCGTACTGGAGCAGCACCTGGTGGTCGTTGTCGGTGCGGGCGGTGTTGGAGTACACCCCGTACGCGACCGTGAGCCGCCCGCCGCCCCTGCCGTTCAGGTCGGGACCGAAAGCGAGCCCGTCGATCCCGCTGCAGCCGTAGCGGTGGTCGGGGGTGTTGCCGGTGTCGCCGTCGAAGACGCCGTCGCCGTTCATGTCGGCGGTGTAGTCCCGCACGACCTCACGGAGATGGACGGTGGAGAGCACATCGGTGGTCCGGGCGTCCATGTTCATCCGGGTGATCCGGGACCCGTCGAAGATCGCCACGTAGAAGGCCTGGGCCGTCTTGTACTCCAAGGAGCCGTAGACCCGGCCGTCCGCGCTGTTGACGTCCAGATCGCCCAGATGCCCGGTGAGGCCGGTGACCGAGCCGATCGGTCTGCCCGCCAGGTCGGTCTTGACCAGCAGATTGGTGAAGGAGAAGTACATGTGGCCCCGGCGGAGGTCGATGGCCGTGCCCTGGAGATGCCCGGACGCCCAGGCCCCGCCGTCCACGGAAGCGGGCAGGCGGAAGGAGGGGGGCGGTGACGAGGGCGGGGACGGCGTACGGGCATGGGCCGCGCCCCCGCCCGTCGCCAGGAGGGCCGACGCGACGACGGTGGACAGGAACAGGGTGGCGACGTGAGCGCGTGATCGGCTTGGCATGGTTCCCTCCGAGATCGTGATCCTGGGGTGTGCGGGCCCTACCGGAGACGAACGGGGTCTCAGGCCCTGCCGTGGGAGACCCGCGAACGCCGGGCGACCGCGTCCAGCGACACCGCCAGGAGCAGTACCCCGCCGGTGACCATGAAGCGGTAGGCGGAGTCGAGATTCAGCAGAGTGAGTCCGCTGGAGATCGACTGGATCACGAGGACGCCGAGCAGAGCGGCGAACGCGGTGCCCCGGCCGCCGAAGAGGCTGGTGCCGCCGATGACGGCCGCGGCGATGGCGTTGAGGTTGACGTCTCCGCCGCCGCTGCTCTGGTTGGCCGCCGCGAGGCGCGAGGCGGAGAGCATCCCGCCGACGCAGGCGAGCGTCGTGCACAGCACGAACGCGGTGGTGAGGACGGCCCTGACATCGACGCCCGCACGCCGGGCGGCCTCCATGCTGCCGCCGACCGCGTACATCGACTTGCCGAACGACGTGCGGGACAGGACGTAGTGCAGCACCAGCACCAGAGCCAGGAAGAACACGAACATCCAGCCCACCCCCCGGTCCCGGTTGAGATACCAGACCGCCGCTCCGAGACCGGCCAGCAGCGCCAGGCTCCGCCCGGCGAGCAGCCGCCGGGACGCGGCGGCGAGACCGGACCGACGGCGTTCCGCGGCGCGTGCGGCACCGGTCGCGTACAGGACCGCCGCACCCGCGACGACCAGCGTGTACGCCAGCCAGGGCGGCAGGAACTGGAGTTGGGCGAAGGCCACGAGACCCGAGTCGAAGGGCAGGTTGATCGAGCCCTTGGGCCCGAGGATCCACAGCTGGACACCGAGGAATCCGAGGAGGCCGCCGAGCGTGATGACGAAGCTCGGCACCCCGATCCGGTTGTGGACCTGGGCGTAGAACCAGCCGATCAGAGCCGCGAGGACCAGCGACGCGGTGACGGCGAGCCAGGCCGGCAGCCCCCGGTCCACGAAGAGGACCGCCAGGACAGCGGCGCCGAGTCCGCTGATCGAGCCGACCGACAGATCGATCTGGCCTACGAGGAGGACGCAGACGACTCCCAGGGCGATGATGCCGACCGGCACGCTTTCGAGGGCGAGGTTCGTGAGGTTCGCGCTCGAAAGGAAGATCGGGTTGAGGATCTGCATGACGACCCAGATCACGACGAGCCCGGCGAGGACGGGCAGGAGACCGAGGTCGCCGCCGCGCAGCCGATCCGCCACCGCGCGTCGCCGGTCGCGGGCCCAGCCGGACCAGGTCGTCGGCTTGCCGGGCTCGGCGTGGGCGAGTTCCGGGCTCGTGACAGCGGCCGGCTCCGTCATGATGCGTCCCCCTTGTGCGCCGCTTCCGTTCCGCTGTCCGCTGCTCGCTCGCTCACGGCTCGGCCGCCCACGTCCCGATCGTCCCTGGCCCGGCTGCCCGCGTCTCGGCTGCCCGCGTCCGTACCCCGGACGGCCAGGTCGTCCCCGGCCCGCTCCCGTCCGGCGCGGCGGCTGACCACGTTGTCCGTGGCTCCGGTGATGGCGGCCACCAGGTCCGCCGCCGTCGCCCCGGCAGTGTCGAAGACGCCGTTGTTGCGGCCGAGCCGCAGGACGGCCACGATGTCGGCGACGGCCCGCACATCGGCCATGTTGTGGCTGACCATGATGACGCCCAGGCCACGCTCCCTCAGCCGCTCGATCAGGTTGAGCACCTCCGCCGTCTGCGCCACCCCCAGCGCGGCGGTCGGCTCGTCGAGGATGATCACCTTGGGGTCGCCCAGGAGGGTCCGCGCGATGGCCACCGTCTGCCGCTGCCCGCCGGACAGGGCCGCGACCGGGGCACGTACCGAGGGGATCTTCGCCGACAGCTCCCCGAGAAGAGCGCGGGAGCGGACCTCCATGGCCACCTCGTCCAGGCGGAGGCCGCGCAACTCCCGTCCGAGGAAGAGGTTTTCGACCACGTTCAGGTTTTCGCACAGGGCGAGATCCTGGAAGACGGTCGCGATGCCGAGCCGCTGCGCCGCGGCGGGGGAGGGGATGGAAACGGTCCCGTGGTCGAAACCGACGGTTCCGGCGTCCGGCTGGTGCACCCCGGAAAGAACTTTCACCAGGGTGGACTTCCCCGCGCCGTTGTCGCCCACCAGGGCGACGACCTGCCCCGCTGAGACGTCGAGGTCGACATCGGTGAGGGCGGCGACGGCGCCGAAGGACTTGCTGACCCCACGGAGCGAGAGCAGCGGGCCTTCTGACGGCACGTGAGGGGAGGGCAAGGACTCAGCGGTCATGACCGGCCTTCCGAGGCAGAAGGGCAGAAGGGCAGGCGGAGAGGGGGAGCAGGGCCGGCCGACTACGTGATGCCCACCTCGGCGCAGGCGGCCGCGTACGTCGCCGTGCACACCTCGGCGGTCTCCAGCGGCTTCCCGTCGCCCACCAGAACCTCCGCGATGTTCTCGCGGGTGACCACGGTGGGGGTGAAGAGTTCCGAGGGGGTGTCGAAGAGCGTGGTCTCGCCCTTGGGCTTCTTCCCCTGGACGAAGGAGAACGCGGCGACGGCCGCCGCTTCCGCGACGGTCTTGATGGGCTTGGAGATGGTGTTGTACTGGTCGCCCTTGATGATCCGCTGGGCGGCGGCGAGTTCGGCGTCGTTGCCGGTCACCGGTGGCACGGGCGCTCCGGCCGCCTTGAACGCGGCGATGGAACCGCCGCCCGTGCCGTCGTTGGCGGCCACCACTCCGGCGATCTTTCCCGGGAACTTGGCTATCTGGCCGCTGACCCAGCTCTGCGCCTTCCCCGGCTCCCAGGCCGGGGTGTCGTACTCGGCGAGGAGCTTGAACCCGCTGGAGTCGACCGCGCTGTGGACGCCCTTCTTGATCAGGCCCGCCGCCGCGTCGGTCGGCGACCCGTTGACCTGGAGGAGGCCGCCCTCGGCCGAGGCGGACTTGAGGTGGTCCACCAGCGACGTGCCGATCATGGCGCCGATCTTCTCGTTGTCGAACGAGACGTAGTAGTCCGCCCTGACCGCCGGGATCGGCCGGTCGTACGCGATGACGGGGACCCCTCGCCCCTGTGCCGTGCGGACGGTGCTGGCCGCAGCGGCGGAGTCCACCGGGTCGATCACGATGACGTCGGCGCCCTGCGCGAGAGCGGAGTCGGCCTGCTGCTGTTGCTTCGCGGCGTCGCCGCCCGCGTTCTGGTAGAGCACCTCGCAACCGCCGCACAGATCCTTCACCTTGGCCTTGAAGAGCGGCGCGTCGTACAACTCGTAACGGGTGGAGGCGATATCGGGCATCAGGAACGCGATCTTCGCGTCCTTCGACGGCTTGCCCTGCGAGCTGTTGGGCGCTTTCGTCGAACAGGCGGCGGCGGAGACGATCACCGTCACCACCGACAGAGCCGCGGCAAACGATCTGACAGAGCGTTGCTTCACTGGAATCTCCCGGTCTTCAGGCGGAGAGCCTCCTTCGCGTCAAATGAACATCGTGTGTGTTATGAGTGTCAATGGTCATGTCATAATTAACAGGCGGGCGGGGAATCAGCGGGGCCCGGGGCGTCCGACCGGCCGCGTGTGAGCTCCCCACACGGTTCGGGCGGTCGCCAACTCCGCCCGATAGCGCCCGTATCCGTCCTCGTACAGCGCCCGTACGTCCTCGCGCGGATCGACCACCTGATGGCGTCCCGGCGGCGCCGCGTACCCGGGGGACAGCGAGGCCCTGGCGACGGACACCACACCGAGCGCGCCGACCTGCTCCTCCAGCGGGATGCGGACGGGCCGGCCGAGGACGTCGGCGATCAGCCGGGCCCACGTCAGCGACCGCGTGCCGCCCCCGCACAGGGCGAGTGTGCCGCTCAGCCCCGCCGTGTCCAGGCAGTGCCGGGCCGCGTAACCGATGGCCTCGCAGACGGCCCGGACGGCGTCCGCCCGGCCGGTCGCCAGGCTGAGCCCGTCGAGTCTGCCCTGCGCCGACGGCTCGACGAAGGGGGCCCGTTCGCCCGCTTCGGACAGGAAGGGGAAGGCCCGGACACCCCGGGCGCCGGGCGGGCTGTCGGCGAGCAGGGCGTCCACATCGGCCGTGGTCGCGCCGACGAGGGCGAGCACCCACTCCAGCGCCGCCGTCCCCACCATCGCGGGCATGGCACGCAGCCACCGGTCGGGAGCCGGTGTGCACAGCCACATGCCGGCGGGCTCGGCGAGCGGATCGATCTCGACCCGGTCGGTCAGCACCTGGCTCGCCAGGGTCGTGCCGAGGATGAGGACCCCGTCCCCCACCTCGCGCACCCCGCTGCCGATCGCACAGGCCGGCAGGTCGTAGGGCCCCGCCACGACCGGCAGCCCCTCGGGCAGCCCCAGGAGCCCGGCGCCGTGACCGTGGAGTGCGAGCACCGCGCCCGGGGCGGCGGGAGTGGGCAGCAGCCCCGCAAGCTCCGCGACGCCGCACGCCGCCAGCGCCTCGGGCGCGTAACGCCGGGTACGGGGATCGAGGAACGGCAGCGTCGCGTCGGAGGCGTCGAGGCACACCCGGCCGGTGAGGCGCTGGGCGACCGCGTCGACGCAGTAACCGGCGACGGCGGCCCCCTCCACAGAGTGGGGCTCGTGTTCCTGGAGCCAGTGCAGCAGCGGGCCGTGGCACCCCGGGAACATCCCCGAGCCGGTGTGCCCGTAAGCCGTGCTGATCGTGCCGTCCGCCAGCCAGCGGGTCACCAGATCCGATGCCCGCGCGTCCATCCAGGAGATGGCGGGCCGCACCGGGCGTCCGGCGGAGTCCCGCAGCCACAACCCGTCCCCCTGCCCGGTGAGCGCCACCGCGTCCGGCAGCCGGCCGAGCTGCGCGGCGACCTCCCGTACGACAGCGCCGACACCGGACACGACATCGTCGAGATCCTGCTCGACGCGACCGCCCGGCAGCATCTCCAGATGCGAGCGCCGACTCGCGCAGGCCAGGGCAGCGCCGCCCTCGTCGAACGCCACCGCCTTGGTGACCGACGTTCCGATGTCCACGCCGATGATGGTCCTCAACCCTGCCACCTCCTGTGCGAGCCGATGGATTCCGGGGCGCCGGCGGCGAGGACGGCCGTCAGGCCCCGCCGTCCGCAGGGGCGTCCCCGTTCGCGAGATGCCGCAACTTCTCCCCCCGCACGAAGCGGCCGACCTCGGCGGCGGTGACGGCCGCCGCACGGTGCGCCGTCTGCCGCGTCGCGCCCGCGAGATGAGGCGTGGTGATCACATTCGGTACGTCACGCAGGGCCCAGTCGGCGGGGATCGGCTCGATGTCGTACACATCGAGGGCGAGTGCCCCGAGAGCACCGCTGCGCAGCAGCTCTGGCAGGGCCGCGTGGTCGAGCAGTCCGCCGCGGGCGGAGTTGACCAGGACCGCACCGCGCGGCAGCAGCCCGAGGCGCCGGGCGTCGAGCAGGTGGCGGGTCTCCTCGGTCAGGCGGGCATGCAGGCTCACCACCGAACTCCGGATCAGAAGGTCGTCCAGCTCGACGGGTTCGACACCCTCCGCCGCGACCGCCTCCGGGTCGGCGTACGGGTCGGCCGCGAGCACATGCGCCCCGAAGGCGCGCATCACCCGCGCCACGATGCGTCCGATGGCCCCGTAGCCCACGAGCCCGACCGTGGCCCCGCCCAGCTCGCCGCCGACCTCCTCGTACGCGTAGAGGTCGCCCCGCCAGACGCCCCGCTTCAGCTCCGCGTCGGCGGCCGCGATGCGCCGCATCGCGGCGAGCATCAACCCCACCGCGAACTCCGCGGCAGCGGGGGCGTTGCGGCCGGGGGCGAAACTGACCCTGACCCCGTGCCGGGTGGCGGCGGCCAGGTCCACATTGACCGGCCCGCCCCGCGAGACGGCGACGAGCCGCAGCCCGGGCGACGCGGCGAACACCCGCTCGGTGAACGGGGCCATCTGCGTCACACAGACGGCCGCGCCGTCCAGCGCCTCCACCAGCTCCTCCTCCGTACCGCTGGCCTCACGGACCTCCGCGACCGGGCCGAAGGGCTCATGGGGCCAGGGGAGAGTCAGCTCCGTGAACTCCGGAAGCTCCCCGCCCCCGTGGGACAGCTCCTGAGCCACCGCCTCGCGAATCAGCGCGGGACGGACGAAATGGTCGCCTGCGGCGAGGATGCGCATGACGTCGGATTCCTTCTGCGAGGAGAGCCGCTGGGGTCGGTGCCGAGCAGGTCGGAGCCGTGATCCGAGCCTGATCCGAGCCATGAGGGCCCGGTCCCGGGCTGTGGAATTTCTGTTAAATTTAACAGCGCCCACGTGAACCGGCAATGCGCCCGGCCGACACGGGCAACGGCAACTCCGGCACTCGACCCGGCCCCCGACCCGGAAAGGGCGGTCTCCATGACCACGCGTCTCCTGCTCGCACGGCACGGCGAGACCGAGTGGCACGCGGAGAACCGGTACGCCGGCGTCACCGACGTCGCCCTGACACCCCGAGGGGTGGCCCAGGCAACCGACCTCGGAGCCTGGGCCGTGCGCAGCGGCGTGGACGCGGTCGCCTGCTCCCCGCTCAGCCGCGCCCGCCTGACGGCGAGCCCCGCGGCGGAGGCGCTGGGCCTGGCGGTGGAGGTCCAGGAAGGGCTGCGGGAGGTGGACTTCGGATGGGGCGAGGGCCGGACGATCCAGGAGATGGCCGATGAGGACCCCGAAGCCGTAAGGCGGTTCAGCGAGGACGCCGACTCCGGCGCCTTTCCCGGCGCCGAACCCGTCGCCCGGGCGGCGGCACGGGCGACCGCGGCCCTGCGCGACCTCGCAGACCGCCACCAGGGGGACAGGGTGCTCGTCGTCGCCCACAACACCCTGCTGCGCATCGCCCTGTGCGAACTCCTCGGACTGCCCCTCGGCCGCTACCGGCGCATCTTCCCCCGGCTGGACAACGGGGCCGTCACGGAGATCGAGCTCCGCGGCACGGAGACGGCGCTGCGCTCGCTCAACGTACCCGCGGCGCCGCCCCCCGCCACCGCGCACGGTCCGAGCCCTGCGGGAGACTGATCCCCATGACCAAGAGATCCGCCGAAGAGCGCCGACGGCTCATCGCCGACCACGTGGTGGAGCAGGGCACGGCCACGGGCGCCGCCCTCGCCCAGCTCACGGGCGTGAGCCTGATGACCGTCCACCGGGACCTCGACGACCTGGCGCGACAAGGGGTGCTGCGACGCTTCCGCGGTGGCGCGTCCGCCCTGCCCTCCACGGTGTTCGAGTCGAGCCTCGACTACCGGCTCGGCGTCAACACGGCGGAGAAGAAGGCCGTCGCGCGCGCCGCCGCCGCACTGGTGGAACCCGGCATGTCGGTGATGCTCGACGACTCCACCACGGTGCTGGTCATGGCGGGCCTGCTGGTCGACCTCGCCCCGCTCACCGTCGTCACCAACGCCCGCCGGGTGCTGGACGTCTTCGCCGGATGCGAGGGCATCCGCCTGATCGCCCTGGGCGGCGAGTACTCGCGCACCCATGACTCCTTTCTCGGCATGCCCTGCGTCGAGGCGGTGGAGGCGCTCTCCGTGGACCTCGTCGCGGTCTCCACGTCGGCTCTCGACGCCAGGACGGCCTACCACCAGGAGCAGGACGTGGTGCTGGTCAAGCGGGCGATGCTCACGTCGGCGGCGACGAAGGTGATGCTCATGGACCACACCAAACTCGCCCGCACCGCGTTGCACCGGGTGGGCCCTGTCGGCGACCTGGACCATCTCGTCGTGGACGACGGAGCCGACGCCGACCTGCTGGGCAAACTCCGCGAACGGACCCAGGTCACGGTGGCGGCCGTCGGTTCATGACCACGCCCCTCCCACCGCGATAGAACAGATGTCAACTTCACAGACGGGCCACCACGGCGATGGACGGCCACCCGCCCCGGTGGACCGACGTGGACACGTGAGGCCCTTTGGGGAAGGACGCTTTCCGCATGAGCAGTGCATCCCGTCGCCCCGCTCCGCCCTCTCCGGCCGTGATCGGCATCGACGTGGCGACCGCCTCCGTCCGTGCGCTGTGCGTGGACGGCCAGGGACGCGTACTCGCCGAGGCGCGGGCCGACCTTCCGCCCCCCGTACGGACCGCCACGGGAACGAGCGAGCAGGACGCCCGGTCGTGGTGGCCCGCCGTACGGTCGGCCCTGCGCCGCACCACGGGCGCGCTGCCCCGGGGCGGACGGGAGGTGATCGCGGTGGCCGTGTCCGCCACATCCGGCACCGTCGTGCCCACCGGGACGGACGGCGAACCGCTCGGCCCGGCCCTGATGTACGACGACCGGCGTGCCGCCGACCTCAACGCCGAGGCCCAGCGGGCGGGGAGTGCCCGGTGGGACGCGCTCGGCCTGTCGGTGGGCCCCACCGCCGCGCTCGGCCGCGCCGTGTGGTGCCTGCGAACGTACGGCTCCGCTCTGCGCCACGTCCTGCACACCCCCGAGCTGATCGGCCGCGAACTGACGGGCCACCCCGTGTCCACGGACTGGAGCCACGCCCTCAAATCCGGCTACGACGCCCGTGCCGGGGAGTGGGCGCACGAGGTCTTCGACGCCCTCGACTTCCCGCTCGGGCTGCTCCCGTCCGTGGGAGCCCCCGGTACCGGGGCCGGGGTCGTCGGCCCGGAGGCGGCCGAGGCCACGGGTCTGCCCGAAGGGTGCTCCGTACGCCTCGGGATGACGGACGGCTGCGCGGGCCAGATCGCCACCGGCGCGGTCGAACCGGGCCGGTTCGTGGGCGTCATCGGCACGACGTACGTCCTCAAGGGGGTGTCCGAGCACCTGGTGCGCGATGCGACCGGCGCGTTCTACAGCCATCGCCACCCCGAGGGCTGGTGGCTCCCCGGCGGCGCGTCCAACACGGGAGGGGAGTGCCTGGCCGACGTAGCCCCGGCCCGCCTGGCCACGCTGGACGCAGCCGCGGCGGCCCGGGGCCCGGCGTCGTACGTGCGCTATCCGCTGTGCCGCGACGGTGAACGCTTCCCCTTCGTCTCCGGCGCGGCGCGCGGCTTCGAGCTGGGCGGCCCCCGCGACGAGGCGGACGCCCACCGCGCCGCACTGGAAGGAGTCGCCTTCCTCGAACGCCTGGCCCTGGACCGGGTCGTGCGTCTGGGCGTCCCGGTGCTCGGCCCGCTGCACGCGGCCGGCGGGGGAAGCCGCAGCACCGTGTGGACGGCGATCCGGGCCACTGTCCTGGACCGCCCGGTCCGGGCCGTCGAGCGCGCGGAGACGGCGTTCGGCGCCGCACTGCTCGCCGCGACCGGCACACTCCACGAGGACCTCGCGGCGAGCGCCGCCGCCATGGTGCACAGGGGCGCTCTCGTGGAGCCGGTGCCGGCGGAGCGTCCCGCTCTGGAGGAGAATTACGGCCGCTTCGTCGAGGCGCTGCGCGAGCGCGGCTGGATCCCCGACGACTGACGCGACTGCGCGCCGACGGTGCGAGCACGGCCGCGTGTGCTGTCTACGGCCTCGTAAGTTGATGCATCAACCACCTGGGGTAAGGTGGGGCCGCGGTCGACGGATCTCCGTCGGGCCGGTCGTGAGCAGGCATTCGAGGAGGAAACATGGCGGTCGAAGTGAGCGACGTGCCCGGGGCGAGCCGGTATGAGGCCCGCGTCGACGGAGAGTCCGAGCCGGCGGGCATCGCGCAGTACATCCGTACTGCGGAGCTCGTCGCATTCGTGCACACCGAGGTCGAACCGGCCTACGAGGGCAGGGGAGTCGGGTCCGCGCTGGTCCGGGCCGCTCTCGACGACGCGCGCGCGGCCAACCTGCGGGTGCTGGCCACCTGCCCCTTCTTCGCGGGCTGGATCGCCCGGCACCCCGACTACCAGGACCTGCTGTACCAGTCCCGCAGCAAGGTCAGTGACTGAGGGGTCGGGCGCGGCGGGGGGCCGGCTGCGGCGTATCCGCCCGCCGACAAGCTAGGTTGACGTTTCAACTAACTGGGTGATTGGCTTTCCGGTACGCCTCCGCCTCCCAGGAAGGGACGGCGGTGCGGCAGTCATCCCGAGGAGGGAACCATGGCAACTCACGTGGCGGACAACCCCGATGAATCGCGTTTCGAGATCTTCGACGGCGGTGAGCGGGCCGGATTCGTCGAATATCACCGCTTCCGGGACGAGATCGCCTTCCTTCATACGGAGATCGACCCGCGGTTCGGGGGGCGAGGCCTCGGTGGTGCGCTGGCCCGCTCGGTTCTCGACGAGGCCAGGAAGCAGGAGCTCACGGTGCTTCCCTTCTGCCCCTTCATCCGTGGCTGGCTCGGCCGCCACCCCGAGTACACCGACCTGGTGCCGGAGGCGCAGCACGCGCGATTCGGGCTGTGACGCCTGAGGCCGCCGCCGACGGGCGGTCCGGGCCGCCCGCCGGCACTCCGGCGCTCGCCACCGGCGCGGACGGCGGATGAACGCGGCTCGTCTCCACGTCCTTGCGGTATCGGGGAACCCGCTGCGCCGAGAACGGCAAGTCGTTCCGGTCTGGCCCACCCCCTCCCCGGGGCCGTTGCCGTCGAGGGTCGTGTGGCAGGGGAGGGGGGCGGTTCCGTCGACCGCGCCGGTGTCAGACCTCCTTCACCGGGTGCCCGCTCATGATCGACACACGGTTGAACGCGTTGATGCTGATGGCGACCCAGAGCACGGCCGAGATCTGCTCGTCGGTGAGATCGTCGCGTGCCGCGGCGGCCGCGCCGCCCCGCGCGGATCCGTTCAGGCTGGTCGTCGCCTCCGCCAGAGCCAATGCGGCGCGTTCCGCGGAGGTGAAGACGTCCGCCTCACTCCAGGCCGCCAGAAGTCCGAGGCGCTGCGGGCTCTCCCCGGCTTCGAGCGCCGCGCGCGTGTGGGCGCGCAGGCAGTAGGCGCACCCGTTGATCTGGGAGACGCGGAGATTGACCAGTTCCACCAGTGTGACCGGCAGGCCGGCACGGGCGGCCGCCGCCCCGGCGGCCTGGGCGGTGCGTGCGAGAGCACGGAACGCTTCGGGATCGAACTTGTCGATGAACACCTTGTCGTCACGGCTCGATGCCGAGGTGATGGCCACGGGAACTCCCTGCAATCGATATAATGTTGAATGGTGAACTATATATCCGGAGAGTCGAGCATGAGCAACGTCGAACGTGATCCCGTCGGCATGCGCTGCGCGCGGGGACCGGAGGAGGCTGAACCCGCCCTCCACCGCGTCGAGATCCTGACGCCGCGTGATGTCCCCCTGGGCGGCCCGCGATCCATGAGCGTGCGCCGCACCCTTCCTCAGCGGGCCCGCAGTTTCGTGGGCGCCTGGTGCTTCGTCGACCACTACGGACCCGACGACGTCGCCCTGCGCGGCGGCATGGATCTCCCGCCGCATCCCCATACCGGCCTGCAGACGGTCACCTGGCTGTTCGACGGCGAGGTGGAGCATCGGGACAGTCTCGGCAGCCACGCCTACGTGCGCCCCGGCGAGCTCAATCTGATGACGGGGGGCCGCGGCATCTGCCATTCCGAGGTCTCCACGGATCGCACCACCGTTCTGCACGGCGTACAGCTGTGGGTGGCGCTGCCGGACGAACACCGCGAAGCGGAAAGGGACTTCCAGCGCTACGTGCCCTCGCCCATCCGGAGGGACGGCACCGAGATCAGGGTGTTCCTCGGCTCGCTGCTGGAAGCGGTCTCACCGGTGCGCACCTTTACGCCGCTGCTCGGCGCGGAGCTGATTCTCGAGGCCGGCGCGTCCCTCACCCTGGGCGTCGACACCGAGTTCGAGCACGGCCTCCTCGTGGACGAGGGGGACATCGAGCTGAACGGGACGGCGTTGAGCCCCGCCCAACTCGGATTCCTCCGTCCGGGTATCGACTCGTTGAGTCTCCGCAACACATCTCCCGCCCGGGCCCGAGTCATTCTGCTGGGCGGACCGCCGTTCCAGGAGGAGATCGTCATGTGGTGGAACTTCATCGGCCGCAACCACGACGACATCCAGCGGGCCCGAAAGGACTGGGAGGAGCAGTCGACACGCTTCGGCGCGGTGGAGGGGTACGCCGGAGACCGGCTGCCCGCCCCGGAACTGCCCAACGCGACGCTCGCGCCCCGCCGCAATCCGCCCAGCTCCTGAACCACGGTCCGCGCAGGAGCCGAGCCAGAACATTCGGTACGGTCCGCGTGCCGAGCGAAATGGCGAGCGGGACTGCATATTCCATACGTCCGGTGATGCGCCGACAAGTTTTTTCCGCGACGCTCTGAGGTTGCCCTTTCTCATGGAGGAGGATGAATGCGGTCGATCATTCCCGACTATCTGACCGAGGTTTTGGATGCTGTGCGGCCGGACGAGTCCGGCGAGCTGGCGGGATACATCCCCGAGCTCGCCGCAGCGGACCCCGAGCGCCTCAGCGCAGCCTTTGCCATGGTGGACGGAGAGGTATACGGCTCCGGTGACATCGACACGGAGTTCACGATTCAGTCGATCTCCAAACCGTTCGCGTATGCGCTGGCGTTGGCGGATCGCGGGTTCGACCCTGTGATGGACAAGGTCGGTGTCGAGCCGTCCGGAGAGGCGTTCAACGAGATCTCCCTCGAAAGCGGCACCGGTCGGCCCCGCAATCCGATGATCAACGCCGGCGCGATCACCGTTCATTCCCTGGCCGGTGCGGAGGGCCTGAACGCGGCCGAGCGGGTGGAACGGGTGGTCGACGGTCTTTCGGCCTTCGCGGGACGCCGATTGAGGACGGACGATGCCGTATACGCGTCGGAGATGAAGCACGCCCACCGGAACCTTGCCATCGCGCACATGCTCCGCAGCCACGACATTCTCGTCGAGGACGCGCGGGCCGTCGTCGACGGCTACACCCGCCAGTGTTCCGTGCTCGTCAGCACACGCGATCTGGCCATGATGGCCGCGACCTTGGCGAACCGCGGGATGAACCCTCTCTCTGGCGAGCAGGTGGTGCCGGAATCGGTGGTGCGCCAGGTGCTGAGCGTCATGTTCAGCTGCGGGATGTACGACGCGGCCGGCGACTGGGGCACCCAGGTCGGTATCCCCGCGAAGAGCGGTGTCGCTGGAGGCCTGATCGGTGCGCTCCCCGGCCACCTCGGCATCGCCACCTTCTCACCGCGCCTGGACAACCACGGAAACAGCGTTCGCGGGGTGTCACTGTTCGAACGATTCTCTTCGGACATGGGTCTGCATGTGATGGAGGTCCCCGCCGCCGCGCGTGCGGCTCTGCGAACCAACCATGTCGTCGGCAGCGGACCGGACGCCCTCCGCGTTCTTGAGCTCCAGGGCGGCATCGGCTTCGCCGGAGCCGAGAGGATCATCCGGGAGACCGTGGGCACCTCCTACCCGGAAACCAGGGTGGCTCTGGACCTCACACGGGTCCATTCGCTCGATGACGTGGCCCGGCGCATGCTTCTGGAAGTCACGCGCCGGCTGACGCTCGACGGTCACGAGGTCTACTTGGTCGATCCGGAATCGATCATGCCCGACCCCGATCCAGGCGATGGCGGACGCGTGACCGTAGTTCACGGCGTGGACGAGGCGGGCTGAAGCGATACGGGCGGCCCAGCGTGTGGTGCGAAGCACCGGCTCGGCCCCTCACCCGGAGGCACGGCCCGACTGAAGCTCCGGGCCGGGCCCGGGACTTGCCCGGTCGGTTTCTCCCCCGCGGCGTCGGTGAGGTATCAGCGGGGACGGTCCTGCGCTTACGTTGCGGCGGGGACCTGGCCCTGAGGCTGCTGCCGGGCGGTCGGTGCGCCCCTGCGCTCAGTTTCGTCCCGCACGAGGAGGGAGAGCAGTGAGGCTACGGGCAGGCCGGCTTCGGCGGGATGGCGCAGCGCTTTGTCCGGGCCGATGCGGTAGGTGTTCGTGCGTCCTTCGCGGGTGTGCGAGAGGTATCCGTCCTGCTCCAGGTCGGAAATGATCCTCGACACGGCACGCTCGGTGAGCCGACAGTGGGCGGCTATCTCACGGATGCGGACGTTCGGGTTGTCGGCGATGGCTGCCAGCACACGCGCGTGGCTGGTGATGAACGTCCATCCGGTGTGGGATTCAGGTACAGCGGCCATGTCCACCATTTTAGGGGACCCAGGTTGCCGGAAGCATGTTGCATGACATATTTTTCCGGTAACCGATGACGTGCCCCCGCGGGGGAGAAGCACAGAAGGAGCCCGAGGTGTTCTTGAACGAGGCCGCCTTGTCGACGCGCACGAGCAGCGCCGGCGGGACGCCGGCCCCGGAACGAACCCCTTCGTACGGCTCTGAGGTGCGGCGTTACGAGTACCGCGGGGCCTGCGTGATCGTCGCGTCCGGTGAGTTCGACCTGGGCTCGCTCCCTCCGCTCCACGATGCGCTGAGTAGCGCCGTCAGGCATTACCCGAAGGTCCTCCTCGAAGCCTCGGCCGTCACTTTCGCCGACTCGACGTTCCTCAACCTGCTGATTTTCACCCACCAGACGGGGACGCTGCGCGTCGTCGCACCCTCAGCACAGGTGCGACGCCTCTGCGAGATCACCGGCGCCGACACCGTCCTGGAGATCCGACGGACGATCGAGGAAGCGACCGCTTCGTAAGCCGGCGCCCCGGCAGCGACAACTAGGGCTGACCGCGCGCCGGGGCGGGCCGGGTGGGGAGCTGCCCTGCGTGTGGTGAGGCCGTGCGGGAATGGCGGACCACGGCCTAGTCCACTTCCCACGCCCGGCGGGCCTGGGACACGCCTGCCGTTGACCGTGGGCAGACCGCCTCGTATCAGGCGCAGCATCGATGCCGCGCTGGTCCCGGGGCGCAGCCTGAGGAGCAGCCGAATCGGGCATCCGCGCCGTGGCCCCATGGGTAACGGGCCGGAACCGCTGCCGGCGATCGATGTCATATGCGCAGGACAACTGGGCACTTGAACGGGGCTACGAAGGGAGTCTTTGCTATGGCCATGGTTGAACGGCATGCCGGTTACGCCCCTGGTCGGCCCGACCATCCTTGCCGCTGTGCCCCCGCGTCTCAGCAGAGAGCTGAGCTGCCCCCGACGCCGTCGCCAGTATCTGTGCGTTCAGCCTGCACGCACGGGCGTGCGTCGGACGAAGTCCCTGAAGAGCCCGAGACAGCACGGGAGCGCGTGAACCGGAGATGGAACGAGGTGCTGCAGGAAACCAGGGTCGCGCAGACCGGTGTGCAGATCCTTTTCGGCTTCCTGCTCAGTGTTGCTTTCACGCCTCTCTTCCGAGATTTGGGACTCTTTGACCGTATCGTCTATGTGGCGACCGTGGTATCGGGCGCGTCGGCAACCGCGTGCCTCATAGCCCCGGTTTCCATCCACCGCTTTCTTTCCGGTCAGCGGATGAAGGACGAGATGGTCGAGGTGGCCGGCCGTTTGATGATCGCGGGGATGGTCCTGCTCGCCCTGACCATCGGGGGTACGTTGCTGCTCATTCTGCGGGTCGTGGTGCCGGGCATCCTGGCTGAAATCCTGGTGGGGGCGGTCATGCTGTGGTTCGCTCTCTGCTGGTACGCACTGCCCATGGCCCTTCGCCACCGCTCGGCAAGGCGCCAGCTCCATGGGGCCGGCCAGTGACGTGTCTGCTGTGCCTGCGCCGTCCTTGGCCGGTGTACACCGTGGGCCGCCCGCAAGCGGGTCAGAGGTCTGTTGGCCTCGCTCGACTGCGGGATGCCGTGACTGGGCGCGCCAGTTGGAGCCGATCACCCACGTCGGTGACTCCCGGCAGGGCCCCGCACGCGCCGACGTCGCCACCCCCTCGTCGCTTACGCCCGCGCCGCAGCCGCGGCGATCCGGGACCGGGTCGCCGCCGTGGTCGACATAGCCTGGCGGCCGTCGACGTCGCCGCGACCGTGTTCGAGATGAAACGGGTGAGGGCGCTTCCAACGCCGTCACCTGCTCGCTGAAGCCCGCAAGCCAGTCGTCGTCAGCCCGGACGTGCCTGCGGCTCGCCGGGTGAGCTCGTCATGGACGGCTTCGTCCCCGCCGCGGGGCGCGGTCTGCTCCATTGCGTTCAGCTCGGGCGCATGCGTGTCCCGCGAAGCGGGCCGGGAAGCCCGAGGCCCCGACCGGACGCCGTCCTGGCGGACTGCGCGTACTCATCTCGCGAGATCCGCAATCACCCCCGCCGACGGGGAACCTGCGTTGTCCCCCAGCCGTCCGACCAGATCGGCCACCTGCGGCGAGGGCCGCGCCGGCACTCGCCCACCGGCTTTCGACACCGAGGCGTATCGGCAACGCAACGCGGCCGGGCGATGCATGAACCGGCTGAGGCAGCGGCGCGGCCTGGCCAGGTGAACGGACAGACTCTCCATCGCCCACCAGACCGCGCTCCACCTCGCCGTCGTCCTCATCCGGGCACACCGATGGCCACGGAACAAGAACCTAGACCCGTTCCAGCGGGCGGTGAGGGGGCGGCGGGGGCTCGACCTGGATGGAATCGTCGGGGCGGACGGTCCCTCCACGGCGGACCACAGCCATGACGCCGCACTTGAACGTGAACTCGCCGGACGAAGGGTCCATGGCGAAGACCTCCCCGAGCAGCCCTGTGCGGAAGTCGTTGATCTTCGAGCACGGGTTGCGCAGTCCGGTCACCTCAAGTACCGCCTGTTCCCCGATATGGAGCAGGGTGCCGGTGGGCAGGCCCAGAAGGTCCGTCCCGCGCGTGGTGATGTTCTCGCCGAGCTGGCCCGCAGAGACTCCAAAGCCTTTGAGCGCGAGTTCGTCGAAGAGTTCTTCGTGCATCAGGTGGACCTGGCGCAGGTTGGGCAGGTTCGGCTCGTAGGTCATGCGGAACTGGTGACGGATCGTCTCACCTGCGTGAACGTCTCCTTCCACTCCGAGCCCCGTGAGCAGCCTGATGGAATCGCGATTGGGCTTGCTGAACGAGTACCTCTCGTTACGGCTCACTGCGGTCACCTGACCAGGCATCACGCTCTCCACCTGTCGTTGTTCTGCGGCCGGTCGATCATAGAGGCGGTGCAAGCAGCCTTGTGAGGGAAGCGTGCAGGCGGCGACGCGCTGACCGGGCCGTGGCACGGCCAGTGGTCCGGGCGGGGTGCTGGAGGCCACAGGGCCTTGTCGCGGGTGGGGCCGCGGCCGGAGTGGTGCCGGGCTTGATGGCGGTCAGCCGTACGCCGTTCACGGTGGCGCTCCCGTCCCAGTCGAGTTCGATGATGTGGGCCGCGGGGGCGTTCCACGACCACTACGACCAACTCGGCACGCCCACCGTACGCGCCCCCACCCGCACTCGGACCGCCCCTTCGTGGTGCCGCTCGGCGAGGCAAGGGTCATCAACCCGGCGGGATCCAGGAAGGAGGCTGGCCCGCCCCCCCCGGAGGAGCAATCGTCGTGCAGGGCCACGGGGCCAGGCAGATCGAGCGCGATCCGCGGACCGGTGCTCAGCCTGTCATGAGATCTTGGCCGGTGGCGGTCGCGGCGTCCGGGACGATGGTGAAGACCTGGTCCAGACCGACGATGCCCAGGGTGCGGGCCGTGTTGGCGGGAACAGCGGCCAGTACTATTCCGCCGCCCTGCTCGACGGCCACGCTTCTGGCTGAGATCAGAGCACTGATTCCGCTGGAGTCGCAGAAGTCCAGACCGGCCAGGTCCAGAACCAGCAATTGCCCTTCCGCGACGGTGAGACCGTCCACGGCCTTGCGTAGTTCGGGCGCAGTCTCGTAGTCGAGTTCGCCGATGATCTCCAGTACGGGACCGGTGGCGGCGAGGCGGGTGGTGATCGTCAGCGGGCTCATGTCAGGTTGTCACTCCCGGGGTTGCGGACAGGGCGGGCACGCCGAGGGCCAGCAGCGCGGTGTCGTCGTCGAGTCCGTCACCGAAGGAGGCGAGCAGCCCGGTCAACGCCGTGATCAATGCCCGTGGGCCCTGTGCGGGCTGGGCGGTGGTGAAGGCGCGCAGGGCTTCGTCGCCGTACAGCGCGCGGCCTGGTCCGGTCCGGGCCTCGGTCAGGCCGTCGGTGTACAGGAGGAGGGTGTCGCCGGGGAGCAGCCGGGCGCGGGCGGCGGTGAATCGGGCCTGGGGGAGTACGCCGATGAGCATGCCGCCGGGGGTGTGGAGGTAGTCGGCGCTGCCGTCGGCGCGCTGGATCAGAGTGGAGGGGTGCCCTCCGGAGGCCAGGTGTACCTCGACGTGGCCGTCCTCGGGTTGAAGGACGCCGAATACGGCGGTGCAGTAGCGGCCTTCGCCGCTGGAGTACCGATCGTGCAGCACCGTATTCAGAGTGGTGAGCGCCGTGACGGGGTCGGAGTCATGGAGAGCGGCGGCGCGCAGGGTGTAGCGGGCCAGCGAGGTGACCGCGGCTGCCTGGGGGCCCTTTCCGCACACGTCGCCCAGGAAGAACGCCCACCGGTGGGCGTCCAGGGGGAAGAGGTCGTAGAAGTCGCCGCCCAGCAGATCAGGGGACGCCGTGTGGTAGTAGGAGGCGGCTTCCATACCGGGAACCGCGGGCAGCTCGGCGGGCAGCAGGCTCTGCTGGAGGACGGCGAGCGCCTCCTGGAGCCGGACGCGGTCGGCCTCGGCCTGCCGACGCGCCTCGTCGGCCGCTCGGCGGCCACGCAGCAGCTCGGCCTCGTACGCGCGGCGGTCGCGCGCGTCGAAGACGGTTGTTCGGATCAGCAGTGGTTCGCCGCCCTCGCTGGTCTTCACCTTCGAGGTGACCAGCACCGGCATCCGCCCGACAGCACCCTTGATGTCCAGGGCGATGCCGCTGACCTCGCCCTTCATCTGAAGCAAGGGGGCGAAGTGCGTCTCGTGGTACAGCTTCCCACCCACGGTCAGCAGGTCGGTGAACCGCATCCGTCCCACCACCCGGGACCGCTCCAGCCCCAGCCACTCCAGCAGCGTGGCGTTGATCTTCGCGATGGTGCCGTCCATCAGCGTCGACAGATACCCGCACGGAGCCTGCTCGTACAGCTCCTCGGCGCTGTCCTCCAGCAAGGAGGTGAAGACCGCGTCCGTGGCGTGGACGTCCTCTTCCTCCCCCGGGTCCGGGGCCTGGCCGGTGCGGCACATCACCAGGCGGCTCCGACGAAGTCGACGATCGCCGCCGCCGTCGCCTGCGGTGCGCTCAGCTGCGGACAGTGCCCTGTCGCTTCCAGGGTGACCAGCCGGCTGGTGGGGATCGCGTCGTGGACGTAGGCGCCGACTTCACGGGGGGCAATGACGTCCTGCCGGCACTCCAGGATCAGCGTCGGCACCGTGACCGCCTTGAGGTCCTCGCGGCTGTCGGACAGGAACGTCGTGCGGGCGAAGACCCGCGCCATCTCAGGGTCGGTCGCGCAGAACGAGGCGGTCAGTTCCTGGCCGAGTTCGGGCCGGTCATCGTTGCCCATGATGACCGGGGCCATCGCCGCCGACCAGCCCAGATAGTTCGACTCCAGCGACTCCAGCAGCTCGTCGATGTCCTCGGCGCTGAACCCGCCTCGGTACTCCTCGTCGTCGATGTAGCAGGGGGAGGGAGCGACCATCACCAGTCGGGCGATGCGCTCCGGTGCTTTCGCCGCGGCGAGGACTCCCACCATCGCGCTGACCGAGTGCCCCACGAACACCACATCCCGCAGGTCCAGGTCCTCGACCACCTCCAGCACGTCCTGGGCATAGCCGTCCAGCGAGCTGTAACGACGCTCGTCCCAGGCGGACGGGTCCGCCCGACCTGAGCCCACGTAGTCGAAGAGAACCAACCGATGGCTCTCCGCCAGCTCCGGGGTGACCAGACGCCACATGTTCTGATCACAGCCGAACCCGTGCACCAGTAGGAGCACCGGCCCATCCGGACAGCCGGTGACGGTGACGTTGTTCCTGCGGCGGATATCCATACCCGCCAGTCTTCCACCTCTTGGTACCCGCAACGCGAGAGGGGGCTGACGCCTTGATCCCTTTCGCGCTCAGTCACCAACTGTCGCGCTCGGTCACAACACCCTGGACTCCCTGAGAACTGGCCCGTTGATTCGAACAGGGGTTCTAATGGAGGTATGGACCGCTTCCCTTTCCCCGACGACCTGATCCGCGCCCAGCAGGACTGGCACGCCACCTACCGCGCCCTCGCCGCACCCAGCCCGCGCCATGCCACGGAGCTGCGCCGCCGCCTGCTCCTGCTCTCCGTCCGCATCCACTGGCACCCCTTCTGGTCGACTCCGGCCGGGTGGTCGCCGGCCGCGCGGGTGGAGCTGCGACGGCTCACCGGAGGGGACCGGCAGGCGGACGCGGCGTGAGGCGGGAGCCCCGCCCCCTCACGGCGCGACAGGAAGCGGTCTTGGCGGTCATCCGGGTGTGGCTCACCGAGCACGGGCACGGGCCCACGGTCCGGAAGATCGGGGCGCGGGTCGGTCTCTCCAGTACCAGCTCGGTCGCCCACCAGCTCACCCAGCTCGAGAAGCGCGGCCTGGTCAGCCGGACCGGCCGGGACTGGAGCTCGTGCGTTCTGCGCGAGGAGAAGCCCGTCCGTCCGTCGGGACTGCGGAGCCGATGATCCCGCCGGAGGAGCTTCGGTATCTGCCCGTCACCACCCCGAGGGACGCGGTAGCGCGCGTCCACAGCGACCTCGGCCCTCACTGCTCTCCGCGTGACGGAACGCAGTATGGGCGCCACAGTCACCTCGGCGGACGGTCTTGGCGAGCCGCGCCGCCAAGGTGACGATGGCAGGGGCCCGGCGCTCTGTGGCACCGGGGCCGTGGCATACAGGCGCTCCCGAACGAACGCCCAGGTGGCTGCGGAGCGGTAATGCCGCGACGGCCTCCTGGAGACAACGGTCGTCCTGGACGGGCTCGCCCTGCGCCACGGACACGGCATCTACCTGCTCCGTCGCCGCGCCCGCACACCGACTTCGGGCCGCCGCTCCCGCGCCCCGGCGGGGGAGCGGGAACCGCGGCTGCGCGGGGCGTGTGGGCTCGGGGGCAAGGCCGACACGCTGCGTCGTTCCTACGCCCACCCGCCCCGGAGGTGCGCGGGTACGTCAGATCTGAACGACGGCCTCGGCACTCATCCAGCCCCGGCCGTCGGCTGCCGCGTCGGTGGCGACCAGCACGTAGCCGTACTCGTTGTAGCCGGCGCCCTCGCAGGTCGAGGCGCCGACTATGTCGCCGGCGTGCTTGGTCTTGACGACCACGCTGTCCGGGTGCGGGTTCTCGTACACTCCGGCGGTCGGCCACAGCACCTTGTACTGGCACCCGAACGAGGCTGAGGCGCCGGCTGCCGGGCCGACGGCGAGGACACCGGCGCAGCCGAACGCTGCGGCCAGGACGATGGTGGTGAGACGGTTCATGCGCATGAGCGGTGATGCCCTTCAGGAGCCGACGGTCTGTCAGCGCACAGAATCGCAGGGCCGTCGCGGGATTGTCGCGCACTCGCGCATCCCGACACCTGCCGGGCACCGGAGAGCTTCGCCAACTTCCCTGTGCCGCCCGCACCAAGCCGTGGTTCCGGCCGCCGTTCCCCGGGCGGCCCACGATCCCGAACTCCGCGCCACCCTCGCCGACCACAACAGCTTGAACCGATCATCTACGGTTCCGTCATGACGACTACGGAGCCGCGCCCCGATCTTCGGCCCCCGGGCCTGAACGCCGACGAAAAGACCACTCTGCTGACCTTTCTGGACTACCTCCGTGAATCCGTCCTCGCCAAAACGGCCGGCGTCCCGGAGCCCGCGGTCCGCACGGCCGGCGTCCCCTCCGGGACCAGCCTGCTCCAGTTGCTCAAGCACCTGACGGCCGTCGAGCTCAACTGGTTCGTCTGGGCCTACGCCGGCGTAGGCAGTGAACTCGGGGAGGACGAGGGCGCGGTGACCGCAGACGACACCGCCTCGGACGTGGCCGACGCCTATCGTGAGGCGATTGCCCGGGCCAACGAGGTCGCCCGCGCCTGCACCGACCTGGACCGCCCCGGTGCCCGCTCCCTGCGCGAGACCCCGCCGCCGTCGATGCGCTGGGTGCTGGTCCACATGATCGAGGAAACGGCCCGGCACGCCGGTCACGCGGACATCCTGCGCGAACAGATCGACGGCTCGACCGGGCGGTGACGCAGGTCCGGTGAACAAGGCCGCTCGCACCGGCCGACCGGTTATGGACGGCCCAACCGCCCACGCCCCCTGAGCCCCTTGGAGCCGGTCATCCGGGCAGCGCTGTCGACAGCGTGCAGGGGCGGAGAGGCGGTCAGGGGCTCTTCGACCAGTCGGCGCGAGGGCCGATCAGGCCGACGCCATGGGCGCGGGCGTCCAGCAGCCTCGCCGATACCGTGGTCCCAGGCTCGGCCCGTACGGGGTGGCCTCGGCGCCGGCAGACTGCATCGCGGCGAGTTGCCGGTCGAGCAGCCGCGGACAGTACGCGTCACCGCCGGGTAGGGAAACGCGACCTGCCCGGCACCGCGGCGGCCGGCACGGCGGTCGTACCGGGCCTGGTGGCTGAGCCGGGCAGGGAGGATCGAACAGATCACCGCACGGGCGGCGGGCCCGGCACCACCCGCATCCCCAGCCCCCGTACCCGGTAGATGCACGTGTCGTCGCCCCACAGCGTCGCGTCCGCCACGGCATAGGGCCCGCGTCCGTCCGTACCGGTCTCCACGATGTCCATGTCCACCCGGATCAGCCGGGTGGCGGGGGTGATCTGGCCCCGGTACGTCCACACCGTCTCCCGGCCGGACAGCACCGGCTCGAACCGGGGGTGGACGATCCCGTCCGCCGCGCCGCCTTCGATCAGGTGGTACTGGAGCAGCTGGCACATGGCCTCGACCCCCAGGGAGCCGGGCTGCACCGGGTCCTGGAAGAAGTGGGCCCGGAAGAACCAGGCGTCCGGGCGCACGTCCTTCTCCGACCGCAGCCGGCCGAGCCCCGCGCTTCCGCCCTCCGGCCAGGAGCCCGTGACCCGGTCCAGCATCAGCAGCATGCGGCCCGGCAGGCGCGGCTCCCCGGCGCAGTAGCGGGCGGGCCGGGCGGTCAGGTCGACCACTCGGTCGCAGGGCTCGTCGAGACGGGCGCGCTCCTCGGCCGGGACCGGGAGCCCTGGCTGGTCGTCGAAGGCCGACCGGGGGAAGTATCCGAAGACCGTGGTGAGTTCGGCGAGGGGCGCGTCGTCGGCCGTGCACACCACCCGGAACGACTCGATGATCATGTCCCCGCTGCGCGAGAGACGGGTCAGTTCGGCCCGGGTGCGGATCGTGCGCGTCCCGGCGGTGACCTCGCCGGTGACCGTCTTCGCTCCGTCCAGATTGCGGAACAGCAGGTCCTGCTCGCTGGTCGTCGCGCTGCCGACGTACGAGGCCAGCCACCCGCAAGGCTGCAGCGCGACCTCCATGAGAACTGCGAGCGGCATGCACCGCGACGGGTTCTGCTCGAAGTACCAGGCCCGTTCCGGTACGTCGTACTCGGCGACGACGACGCTGCCCTCCCGCATGCCGCCCTGGACGCCGTCCACCGAGACGATCCGGCTCATGAAGTGGTAGGGCGGCCCGGGCAGCCTGGCGACCCTGCGGGTGCCGTCGAAGGGTTCGTACATGGTGCCGAACGCCTCGCTGGGCCTGCCCCAGGCACATGCCAGCAACGACGCGTAGTCGAAGCGGAACCCGTCGGCCGCGACGGCCACCGCCTTTTCCTCCCGGTGCCCGGACAGCCCGCCGAGCCGTGGCGGCGGCACCGGCGCTCCGTCCTCCTGCACGGCGGGCGGACCCGAGCCCCGCCACTGCGACAACGGCCAGTCGGGCACCAGCCGGAGCGCCATGCCGCGCCCCAGGAACGCCTTCCTGCCGTCCACCGACCCGAGGACATCGGCGTGGAGCGTCGGCACCGGCCCGGCCGAGACGCCCCGGACGAACACCTCGTAGACGATCTTTCGGGACGCCGGGGTCGCCTGGCCGCGGCACATGGCCCGGGACGGCTGTGCGTCGACCGGCTCGAAACGCCAGCCGTCCCGGTCGACGGTGTGGCCCGAGGCCGTCAGATAGAAGGCCATCGCCTGGAGACCGCCCTGGAGCATCAGGGTGCCCGGCATACAGGGGTCGTTCTTGAAGTGGCCGGTGAAGAACCAGTCGTCCGGTGACACCGCCGTCTCGGCGCGCAGATACCCGCGGCCCCACGGCCCGCCGACGGGGTCGAACACGGTGACCTCGTCCAGCAGGCGCAGCCGCTCCCCGTCGAGCAGAGGCGTCCGCACATGGGCTGCCGTCGCCTCCCAGCCCGGCCCGAAGCACTCCGCGGGCGACCCCTGCGCCAGGGCCCGCACCCGGTCCGTACCGAAGCGGGTCCGCTCGCAGCGTACGGCCGGAGGGTCGAAGGGCAGGCCCTCGCCGGGAGCGTGCTCGGCCGGGTCCCAGCGCACCCCGCCACTGGTGGCCAGCTCGGCGGCGGTGAAGAACCCGGCCTGGCCCTCGCGGACGCTGAGCCGCAACTCACCGTCCACGTAGCAGTCGTAGTGGAAGAAGGCCAGCCGGACCCCGTCCGCCTCCGCGTGGCCGTCCACATGGATCTCGAAGCGCAGGGTGTCGCCGGGGCGGGGCGGGCCGCCATGGAACGTCACCTCGCAGCCGAGCAGGCGGTAGGCGCGCTCGCCCCGGTTGAGCAGGTCCGCCCCCAGCCAGCTCAGCAGCAGCAGATCGGCCTGTCCCGCCTCGATCAGCACGCCGGCCGGCATGCGTCCCGACGCGTCCAGGTACCAGCTGTCGGTCAGGATGTCGGTCTCCGTCCAGATCCGCCCGTCCGTACGGACGGGCCCCGGCAGGACGAGCGCCGCGGGCACCGCGTCGATGGCGGTGACCCGGTCGGCGAAGAGCATGGGCGGTCCGGGCATCCGGGTCTGCACCGCGTACCGGTCCTGCTCGGCGAAGCGCGGACCGAACAGGGTGGAGATCTCCCCGGAGGCGAGGTACTCCAACTGCGCCCGGTCGAACACCGGTTTCGCCCCCGGGACGGGGAAAGGAGCCGGGGCCGTGCCGGGGCCCGCGGCTGATAGCGGGCCCCGCGGCCGCACGGGGACGGGCGGCGTGGACGACGGTCGTACGGGGAAGGCGGCGGACGGCGGTGCAAAGACAACGCCTCCCGGCTGTACGGATGCGCCGCCTCCCGGAGATACCCGGGAATCGCCTCCCGGGGGCAGGGAAACCGCCGCGCGTCCGGCGTCCGCCCGGCCCTCCGCCCTCAGCGCCGTGACGGCCAGGGCGGAGACATGCAGGAACCGCCGGTGGGCCTCCGCCTGCGCGGCCATGATCTCCTCGTGCACCAGGGCGGCCCGCCGGATCTGCCGGGCGACCGTGCCCGCGACCCCCGTCGTCCCCGGCGCCGGGGACGACGGCTCGGACAGCCGGGCCGCCCGCCCCACCGCGGCGGCGGATGCGGCGGCAACCGGGGCGCCGGGCCGCTCCGCGGGAGCGGGCTGCTCCGCCACCGGCACCAGCTCGGGGGCCCGGGGCAGAACGGTCACGGCAGACTCCAGGGGCGGCAGGCAGGGCGTCGGGGGTACGGCAACGGTGACGGTCGGTCCGGGGGCCGGGAGACCGGTAGCGGCCTCGGCGAGCCGGGCGGTCAACGCGTCGGCCCGCACCGGCACCCCGGCCACCACGAGTTCGCCGACGGCCAGGCACAGGTTCCGCAGCCCGGTGTCGTCCGGGGTGTCCAGCGCGACGGCCAGATGCTCCCGGTCCCCGAGAATCCGCTTGATCCAGCCCGTGCACAGCTTCCGGGGCCCGTGCTCCACGAAGACGCGGACACCGTCCGCCCACGCCCGCTCGATCGTCGCCGCGAAGTCGATCGTGCCCAGTCCCTGAGCCGTGAGCGCTTCAGCGGCCCGCTCGGTCGTCGGACGGTACGCCCGGCCGGTGGCCCCACTGTAGAACCGGACCCCCGGCACCTCGACCGTGGGGCGGCGGTGGGCCTCGCGCCACACCTCGCGAACCTCCGCCAACTCCGGGGCGTGGGCGGCCATGTCGTAGTCCAGCTCGATCGCCCGGTCCACGCCCAGCCGGGTGACCACGGCCGCGCACGCCCCGGACTCCCCGCCGAGGACGCAGACCCCCGGCGCGTTCACCGCCATCAGATGGACCGCCCGCTCCCCGGCGAGCTCCGTGCGGACGGCCTCCAGCGGCGCGGCGACCAGATAGCTCGACCAGCGGTCGCCGCCGATGCCGCGCTGCCGCCAGTAGCGCCGCACCGCCCGCAGCTCACCCGTGAGTTCCGTGGTGAACAGCCCGCTCTCCCGCGTCGCCTCGTACAGCCCCGAGGCGTCCGGCCACGCGCCCAGGGCGACCAGTGCCGTCGACTCGCCCGAGGAGTAGCCGATCGCGGCGTCCGGCCGCAGGCCCAGCACCTCACGGCTGAACACGGTGTGGAAGACCGCCAGTTCGGCGACGGACCAGATCTGGTCGAGCACCCCGGGCCCCGTCCCGGAGCGCAGCCGCGTCCCGATCGCCCGGTGCCCCGCACGGACGCTCTCGCCCAGCGACGGGCACGCCAGCGTCAGCGCGTGGCCCATCCCGGGGTACGCGGCCGAGCCGTTGGTGTACACGAAGGCGGTCTCTCCGCCGACCGGCGCGTCCCGGTACAGGACATCCGCCGGCCGGGCCCCGCCCTCCGCCAGCCAGCGACGGGCCGCTTCGCGGCGCTCCGCCCAGGCGGTGCCGCCGTCCGCCACGAGGGCCAGCCGGGCCGGGCCCGCCGAGGACTCGGCCCCCGCCTCCAGCGCGGCCAGCACCTCAGCGCGGTCCGCCCCGGAGAAGACGCGCAGGCGCGGGGCGGGGCCCGGCAGCCACGGCCGGGGGTCCCCGGCGCGCAGCCGGACGCTCATGGCCGGCCCCTCCGCCGGGACGGCGACGGCCCGCGCGGTGTGGGCGACGGCCGCCGTGTCGGCGGGCGCGTCGGGGCGGGGGACCGCGCGGTGCTGGAGCGAGAGCGCCGCGACGGCGACGGACACCAGCCCGGATGCCGCATGGGCGCGCCCGAAGGCGGAGGCCGGATCGAACCCCGCGTCCGGGCCGTCGCCGATGACCATGTCGGGTTCGTCGCCGGCTTCCTCGTCCAGCACGGCGACGACGGTGTCCCCGTCCCGGCGGGCTGCCTCCAGCGGCTTGAGGACCAGGACGACCGCCGCGTCACCGGGCTCCACGCCGGGAGCGGTCTCCCGCAGGGCGGCCCGGTGGACCGCCTCGCAGGACAGGTCGGTGGCGCCGACGAGTGCCGCGTCGGCCTCCCCCGACCGCAGGGCGCGGGCCGCGGCCTCCAGCGCCACCAGCCCCGAGGCCTCCTCGGCGGACACCGTGAAACTCGGTCCCGCCAGGTCCAGTTGGGTGCTGATGCGGTTCGCCGCCAGGTTCGGCATGCTGCCCACCACCCCCTCCGCCGTCATGGGCGGGGTGAAGGCGTCCCGGGCGAGGTCCGCCGACGCCGCGGTGACGGGCACCCCCGACTCCTCCAGCCAGTGGAGAATCCGCCAGCGCGCGCCCGCCCGGGCCACCTCCGGGTCCACCCCGGTACCGATGACCACCATGGTCCGCTCCCGGGGCAGGCTCACCGACCGGGCGGCCTCCCGGGCGGCCTCCAGCACCAGGAGCTGATGGCGTACGGTCCGCTCCAGGGCCAGCGGGGGGAAGCACAGGCCCGTCAGCTGCACGGCGATCTCCGCGACCGGGCCGCGCCGTTCACCGCCCAGCACCGCCCGGCGGAGGTCCTCGACCGACGTTCCCTCCCCGACCCGCGCCCCGATGGCGACGATCGCCACGGGTACCGCGCATGCCCCGGGCGTACGGTCGCCCGGCGCACCGCTGTCGGCTGCCGCGGCCGGCCCGTCCGGCGCGTCGGGTCCCTGAACCGGGGCCTGCGGTGCCCGGTCCGCCGGTGCGGCCCGCCGCGCGGTGGACCGGGGCCCGTACGCCGGCCGGGGCACGGAGGGCGGGGGAGCGACGTCCGGGCCGTCGAGGAGCAGGTGGGCGTTGGTCCCGCCGAACCCGAACGCGCTGACCGCCGCCCTGCGGGGCCCCGCCCACTCCTCCGGCGTGTCCAGCACGCGCAACGGCGTGCCCGACAGAGCGTCCAGCGGGCGACGCGCGCCGAGTGTCGCCGGGCGCACCCCGGCGCGCATCGCACCCAGCACCTTCAGCAGCCCCGCCACGCCCGCCGAGGCCAGCAGATGCCCGATGTTGGACTTCGCCGAACCGATCGGCACGTCGTCGGCGGCCCCGAAGACCCGGGCCATGCCCCGCGCCTCCACCGCGTCGCCGACCGGCGTTCCCGTCGCGTGGCACTCGACGAGCGACACCGACTCGGGAGCGACGCCCGCCGCCTCGTACGCCAGGCGCATGGCCCGCACCTGGCCCTCCTCGGACGGGCTGATCAGACCCGATCCCCGCCCGTCGTTGGACAGCCCCACCCCGCGGATCACGCCGAAGACGGGGAGCCCCGCCGCGCGGGCGTCGGAGAGCCGCGTCAGGGCGACGAACCCGGCGCCCTCGCCGTGCACCAGGCCGTCGGCGTCCCGGTCGAAGGGGCGGCTGCGCCCCGTACGGCTCGTCGCCGACAGCCCGCAGAACCCCACGTGCAGGTAGAGAGGGTCGGGCCGGCTGACCGCGCCGGCCACCATCAGGTCGGCCGTGCCGTCGTGCAAGCGGTCGCACGCCAGCTTGATCGCGTACAGCGAGGAGGCGCAGGCCGCGTCGAGGGACCACGCTCCGGCCCCGAGCCCGAGCGCGCGGGCCGCGAGCAGGGCCGGGAGGCCGGAGGAGAAGCGGTTGCGGGCATCGGGGCGGGGGCGGCGTCCACCCCTCAGCAGCGCGTCGCGGAGCGCCGGGCGCTGCGCCGACAGCCAGACGTGTTCGGCGAAGGCCGCCCCGGT
Source organism: Streptomyces parvus (assembly GCF_032121415.1). Lineage (NCBI taxonomy): Bacteria > Bacillati > Actinomycetota > Actinomycetes > Kitasatosporales > Streptomycetaceae > Streptomyces > Streptomyces parvus. Next base: position 7,126,820 of record NZ_CP135079.1, read on the forward strand.
GGGGGTGGGGTACGACAGGTTGCCCAGGATCAGCCCGCCGCGCCGCAGCGGTGTGGTGCGGCCCGCCTCCGCGAGCGCCTGCCGTACCCCGTACAGCACCCAGTGGAAGAGCGGGTCCAGCGCCGCGATCCGCTCCGGGGGGAGGAGGAAGCCTTCCGGGTCGAAGACGGATTCGAACCCCTCGACGTACCCCCCGATGTCGCTCCAGGTGCGGTCGAGGTGGTCGTCCACCGTGCCCATGACCCGGTGGCGCGGCAGCCGCCACCGGCCTTCCGGGGCCGCCGTCAGACTCGTACGCCCGGCGGCGACGTTCTCCCAGAACCCGTCCGGGTCCAGTGCGCCGGGCAGGACACAGCCCCGGCCGACGACGGCGATCGGTTCGAAACGCATGCGGGTCTCACTTCACGGCGGGGGGAGAGGGCGGGTTCGGACAGGAGGGGGAGTGCCCGGTCAGGAGGGGCGGCTGACGAGTTCGACGCCGGTCAGCTCCAGCAGGACCGACCCGCCGGGGCCGATCAGCGCGGCGTCGCAGCGTGCCCCGGTGTCGTGCGCCTTCCGTCCGCGCACCACACAGCGCACGGCGTCGTCCACCGAGCCGCGCCGGTACACCCGGCACTCCGCGACGGACATCGGCAGGGTCGCGGTCCCGAGCACCTTCTCGCCCCAGAGCAGCGCGAGTTGGAGCGCGCCGTCCACGGCGGCCGGATCCAGCGGCCCGTGCCCGCCCCGCCAGCCCAGGGACCGCAGGCCCGAGACCGTCGCCTCCGCCCCGTGCTCCGACACACCGCGCACTTCGCGCAGGGCATGGAACCGGGGGCCGTGGAAGAGGACGCCCCCGTCGTACGGCGCGGTCACGTCGAGCGGCTTCAGGTCCGCCGGAGTGTCCCAGGAGGACGGGCCGGGCGCACCGTCACCGGTGTCCACGACGGCACGGAAGTGCGCCGGGCCCTCCTCGCCCCGCAGCTCCGCCTCCAGCCCGGCCGGGGAGCCGGGCGCGCCCCGGCTGCCGAGCACGGTGAGCCGGTGCCCCACGCCTTCCAGCTCCGGCAGGTCGTATTTCCGGTACACCCGAAGATCACGCAGGACGAGCTGCCCCTCGGCCGGCAGCCAGGCCGCCGCGGCGCCCGCGAACCAGTTCAGGACCAGCGCCACGGGCAGCACCGGGACACCGGCGGGCGCGTGGTCGGCCAGCTGCGGCAGGGTGTCCGAGCTGACCAGCACCTGCGCGCGCAACCTCCCGTCCGCGGCGGCCGGCCCGTCGCCCGCCGTCAGCACGACACGGGCCTCGCCGACCGCACCGTCCAGTTCGGCGGTGCAGGCCGCGGCCCCCTGGGCCGGGGGGATGAGCGGCACCCCGGACCGGCCGAAGTGAGCGGCCAGGGCCGGGGTGACCATGCCGCCCTGCCAGGGGCCCCAGGCCACGCAGCGCACCAGGCAGCCGGGGCGGCGGGCCTGCTCGGCCGACGCGACCTGCTGAAGGATCTCGTTGGCCATGGCGTAGTCGCTCTGGCCCGCGTTGCCGAACACGGCGGCCACCGAGGAGAACAGCAGAATCGTGTCCAGGGGATCATCCGCCGTCGCCGTCAGCAGCGCCCGCAGGCCCTCCACCTTCGTGGCCATGACCAGCTCGGCCTGCTCGTCGGACTTGTCCGCGATCCGCTTGTCGGCGAGCACACCGGCCCCGTGCACGATGCCGGTCACCGGCCCCCACGTCGCGCGCACGTCGTGCAGTGCCGCGGTGAGGGCGTCGGCGTCGCGGACATCCACCCTGACGTACCGGGCGGGCGAACCGGCGGCCTCCAACCCGGCCAGCGTCGCCCGTACTTCGCGGGCGGCGAGAATCCTCCGGGCCTCCTCCGCGATCCCGGCGGGCGAGGACCCCTCCGCATCCCCGGCCCGCTCCGCGAGCAGCCGGGTGAGGGCCCGTTCGTCGGTGGCCGATGCCAGGCCCTCGGGCTCGGCGGCGGCCTCCGTCCGTCCGAGCAGGACGATCCGCGGCCGGTGGGTCCTGGCCAGGTCGAGCAGCGCGGCGGCGGTCACCCCGCGGGCGCCGCCGGTGGCCACGATCACGGAGTCCTCGCCGACGCGCGGGGCCCCGCCGGGTGTGAGCGGGCGGGGCACCATCCGCAGCAGGGCACGGGTGCCGTCCGCGCGAAGGCCGACCTCCGTGTCGGCTCCGCCTTCGAGCAGTTCGGACACGATCGCGTCGGCGACCTCTTCGTCATCCCGCCCGCCCCGCTCGCAGTCGAGGACCCTCACCTGCGTGTCCGGCCACTCCTTCGCGGCGGTCCTGGCCAGTCCGGCCGTCCCGCCCAGCCACGCACGGCCGGGCGTGTGGCCGCCGAGCCCGAAGTCGCCGCCGGTGTCCTGAACGGTGACGAACAGGCCGCCGCCTCCGGCCGCCCGGGGTGCCATCGCGCGCGCCGCGCGGAGCGCCGAGCCGTGGACCTCCCGGGCCTCGTCCGGTGTGCCGTTCGCGGAGAGGCCGCCGAGGTGGATGACGCCGCGCGCTCCCTCGGGCACCTCCGCCACGGCGGTGGCGTCCACACCGCGCTCCGCCAGCTTCCGGGCCACGAGGCCGACGACCGGGCACCCCGCCACGTCCTCGCCGCTCACCACGACCGGTCCGTCCAGCAGTCCCGCCGTGGCCAGCCCGGACGCCGGGGACTCCACCATGCGCGGCACCAGCCGGGTCAACGGTGTCCACCCGTCCGCCGCCGCGTCCTCGGCGGCCCGCTCGGATCCGCCGCCCCGGACGGCCGGGACGTCGACGGTCGTGGAGATCGGGGCGTCCTCGCGAGCCTCCGCCGGGGAGGCCTCGAACGCGTCCGCGCGGGGCGCGGGCACGGCAGGGACGTCCGGCTCCGGCGCGGCCCCGGCGGTCCGGGCGCCGGAGGCGAGTGCCGCGGTGATCTCGCGCAGGGTACGGAGCTTGCCGAGCCGCCCGGCGTCCCCGGCCGCCACGTCGCCCACCCGGCGGCGCACGGCCGACAGAATCTCGACCCGCTTGATGGAGTCGACGCCCAGGTCCGCCTCCAGGTCCATGTCCACGTGCAGCATGGCGGTCGGATAGCCGGTGAGGTCGGCCACCACCGACAGGAGCAACTCCTCCAGCTCGGAGGGAGACAGCTCCGAGGGGGACAGCTGCGGCGGAGACAGCTCCGACGCCGATGGGTCCGGTGCCGACGCGTCCCGCGCGGGTGGTTCGGACCGTGGTGCCGAGTCCGGAGCCGAGGGGCGCACCGCGTCGCCCTCCGGAGGGACGCTCGCCTCCGGCACCCGCCACGGCGTCGCGGCCCCGAGGACCGCCGCGGGAGCCACCGGTGCGGCGGGAGCGACGGCGGGAGCCGGCGCCGCCACCGCGGCCGGTACGTCGAGCGGTCCGGCGGAGCGGGGGAGCGGCAGCGGAGCGGGGGCTGCCATGTCCGGGACCGCGCCCGGGACCGGCGCACCGAGCAGCGCGGCCAGGGTCGTCTCGGTCATTCTCAGGAAGGCCATATGGCTGTCCGTCAGCAGGCGTTGACAGGCGAGGTGGGTCTCGGCCGTCTGCCGGTGGATACTCTCGACGGCGAGCTGCCGGTCGTCGCCGATGACCGGGCGGGAGTCCACCGGCGTCCTTGCGGGGTGCGACGCTGCGAACTCCTGCTGCGAGGCCGCGGCGGCCGGCACATACCCCGGTGGCAGTGGCACGTCGACGGGGGCCCGCGCGGGCACGGCGGCCTCCGGTGCCGGGGCGGCAGCCGGTACGGCGTCGGGGTGCGGCCCGCAATCCGGGGCGTGCGTCGGTTCGACGCGCGGGGTTCCGGAGGGCGGGAGCTGACCGTAGTTGGCTCCACTGATCTTCACGGTCATTCGGGGCTCGCGCTCCTTCGCTGGTGTTCCGGGCGATGCGTAGGGGGTCCAGAGGGGGGTGAGGTCGAGGGGTACGCCCCGTACGGCGAGTTGGCCGAGTGCGGCGTGGAAGGTGTCGGCGCCCGCCCCGGCCGGCCGGTCCATGGGCACTGCCGCATGCTCACGGTCGCCGAGGATCTGCCCGACCAGGCCCGTGAGCGTGGCGCCCGCGCCGACCTCCACGAAAGTCCGCACCCCCGCCGCGTACATCGCCTCGATCTGGTCCTGGAAGAGGACCGGCGAGGCGAGGTGATCGGCCACTCGGCGGCGCACCGTGTCGGGGCAGGAGGGGTAGGGCGCCGCGTCCGTGTTGCCGTAGACCTCGATCAGGGGTTCGGAGAACGTCACCGTGCGCAGGTGGGCGGCGAGCGGCTCGACAGCCGGGGCGACCAGCGGGCTGTGGAAGGCGGTCGACGCGGAAAGCCCGCGCGCGGCGATCCCCGCGGCCGAGAAGGCGCTCTTCGCCCTTTCGACCGCCGCAGCCGAACCCGAGAGCACCGTCTGACGGGGCGAGTTGTGGTTGGCCGGCCAGATGTCGTCGAAGCCACCGCCGGCCAGTACCTCCGCCACGCGTACGCGGTCCGCCGCCACCGCCAGCATCGCGCCCGGGGTGGCCGCCGCCTCCCGCATCAGCTCGCCGCGGCGACGCGCCAGACCCACCAGCGACTCCGCGTCCAGGGCGCCCGCGCAGTGCAGCGCCACCAGTTCGCCGAAACTGTGGCCCGCCACGCAGTCCGGCCGCAGCCCCAGTTCCCGCACCACCGCCAGCAGCGCGAGCGCGTGCACCGCCAGCGCCGGCTGAGCCCACTCGGTGGCGTCCAGCAGGGCCGCTCGGGCGGCGCGCTCCTCCTCGGTGAAGGCGGGCGGCGGGAACACGGCCCGGTGCAGGGGCCTTCCGTCGAAGCGGGTGGAGCCCAGCCGGTCCCACACGGCCTGCGCGGCCGGGGCCAGCATCGCGAGCCCGGCCCCCATCCCGACGTACTGGGAGCCCTGCCCGGGGAACAGGAAGCCGATGCGGCCGGGCGCGGACTCCCCGTACGCGTACCGGGTTCCGGAAGGGGCCGAGAACGACGCCTCGGGGCGCCGCCGGATGAGCGCGAGCGCCTGCGCGTACTTCTCCCGCAGGTCATCGGTGCCGGTGGCGACGACGGCCAGCCGCACCCGGGCGGTGGGCGAGAACGCGGCGTGGCTCTCCCTCGCCAGCGCGGCCAGCGGCCGCCCGTCCTGCGGCAGTCGCTCCACCAGGGCGGACGGCGAAGCGGCGCCGAACAGGACCAGCTCGCTCGACGCCGTGCGGTGGCGCAGGGCAGGGCGGCCGGCGGACTTCGGCGCGGGGCGCGCAAGGGGGTCCGCGTGCGCGCTCGATGACGGAGCGGGCACGGCCGGCGGGGTGTATTCCTCCAGCGTGACGTGGAAGTTGCTGCCGCCGAAGCCGAAACTCGACACCGCCGCCCGGCGCGGATGACCGGCCGGCCGTACCCACGGCCGGGCCTCCGTGTTCACGTAGAACGGGCCGTGGGGGGCGGCGGCCGCCGGGTTCGGCCGTTCGACCTTGACCGTGGGCGGGAGCACCTTGTGGTGGAGGGCCATCACCGCCTTGAGCAGCCCCGCCGCACCCGCCGCGCACTTGGTGTGCCCGATCTGCGACTTCACCGAGCCGATCGCGCACCACTGGCCGTCCGGACGTCCCGAAGCGCCGAACACCGCGTTGAGCGCGGCCAGTTCCGCGGTGTCCCCGGCCTTCGTGCCGGTGCCGTGCGCCTCGACCAGCTCCACGGTCTCCGGCCCGTAGCCTGCCTCGTCGTACGCGCGCCGCAGGGCCCGTTCCTGTCCCTCGGGCAGCGGGGCGTAGATCGCTGTGCTCCGGCCGTCCGACGAGGTGCCGATGCCCCGGATCACGGCGTGGATCCGGTCGCCGTCGCGCTCCGCGTCGGACAGCCGCTTCAGGGCGTACATCACGACCGCCTCACCCAGCATCGTGCCGTCCGCCGCCTCCGCGAACGGGCGGCAGTCGCCGCTGGGGGAGAGTGCGGGCGTCTTGGAGAAGCACAGGAACATGCCGACGTCGTTCCCGGTGTCCACGCCGCCGCTGATGACCAGGTCGGCCCGGTCGAGGGACAGTTCCCCGACCGCCGTCGACAGAGCGGCCAGCGAGCTGGCACAGGCGGCGTCGGTGGTGTGGTTGACACCGTGCAGATCGAACCGGTTGGCGATCCGCCCCGCGACGACGTTGCCCAGCAGCCCCGGGAAGGTCGACTCGCGCCACGGCTCGAAGCGGGCGGCGATGCGGTCGCACACCGCCTGCGCCTCGGCCTCATCGAGTCCGCTCTCCCGCAGCCCTGCCAGCCACGCAGGGCGCTGGGAGCGCCCGTACATGTGCGGCAGCAGTTCGAGGGCGGCCGCCCCGAGGACGACGCCGGTCCGGTCCCGGTCGATCCCGGACGTCCCGCCGGCGTCCCTCAACACCTGGTCGGCGACCATGAGGGCGAGCAGCTGGGAGGTGTCCGTGGCCGGCAGATTGGCGGGAGGCACCCCGTAGGCCATCGGGTCGAAGTCCACCTCGGGAAGGAAGGCGCCCCGCCGGGCGTACGTCTTGTCGGGGGCGGCCGGGTCCGGATCGTAGTGGTCCTCCACTCGCCAGCGGGAGGCGGGGACCTCGGTGATCAGGTCGCGGCCACCGGTCACGATCCGCCAGTAGCCGGCCGCGTCCGTGGCGCCCGGAACCAGCGCCCCGACGCCGACCACGGCGATGGGGACCTGGCGGGGGGTGGAGCCGGACATGGCCTCTCCTCGGGGTCGGGCGGCGGCGGAGGGTGCTGCGGCGGGGCCGCTCATGCCAGCTCGCGCGGCGTGTAGGTGAACGCCTCAAAAGGCAACGGGACGCCGTACGTGCGCAGTTGATGGGCGCGGGTGAGCGTCGCGGCCCCTTCCAGCAGGTTGAGGGCGATCTGCGTGACGGACCGGTGGGCCGGTTCCGCCAGGAAGGTGCCGGCCACCCACCGGTTGAACGCGCCCATCGCCGGTCCGCACCAGATCTGGTAGTCGGCCCGCCGCGCGCTCTCCCCGGTGATCGCCCACCGGCTGGAACTGCCCAGGTACCAGCGGAACACCAGGGCCATGCGGTGCCGGGGGTCGGCCTCCGCACGGACGGTCTCCGCCGGATCGCGCTCCTCCCAGAAGGCGCGCGTGCGCTGCCAGACCTCCTCGAACGGGGCGCCCAGCACGTCGCGTTCGATGGCGGTACGCAGCGGGGGCGGGATCTCCTCCAGCGAGCCGTGATCACGGTAGGCCGTGTACAGGCGGCCGGCCCGCCGGGCGAACATCGTGCCCCGCGACAGCACTTGCAGCTTCACGCCCAGCTCGAACATGTCGGCCGACGGCGCCATGGCGACATCGGCGACGTCCGCGTCGCACAGCATCGCCTTGGCCTCATCGGACAGACCGGCCTCGACCGCCGTCTGGTTCACCGAACCGGTGACCACGTAGGACGCGCCGAGGGCGAAGGCGGCGGCTACCGCGTCCGGGGTGCCGAGGCCCCCGGCCGCGCCGAGGCGAACCGGCCGCCGGTACCCGAAGCGCCGGCAGACCGTGTCGCGCAGGGCGGCGATCCGCGGCAGCACGACCGACAACGGCCGGTTGTCTGTGTGCCCGCCGCTGTCCGCCTCGACGGTAATGTCCTCCGCCACCGGCACCAGGGCCGCCAGGGCCGCCTCCTCGCGGGTCAGGCTCCCCCGCGCGACAAGAAGGTCCAGCAGAGCGGGTGGGGCGGGGGCGAGGAACCTTTCGGCCACCTCGGGACGGGAGAGCTTCGCGAGCAGCCGCGTACGCCGGACGACTCCGCCGTCCGCACCCCGGCGCAGCCCCTGCGCCGAGCACAGGACGACCGCCGGGGTCAGCTCCATGAACGCCGACACCGAGATCCGGGGAACACCGCACCGCAGGAGAAGCTCCGCGACCCGCCACTCCAGCTCCGGTTCGGCCGGTGAGTGGATGAGATTGACTCCCCAGTTCGTACGGGACCCCAGCTCCTGCGCCAGGGAGCGCACAGCCCGCTCCACCTCCGGGAGGGGCAGGCCGCCCGCACCGAAGAAGCCGATCATCTCCGCCCGCGCCATCGCCGCGACCATGCCGGTGGTCGCGATGCCGTTCGCCATCTCCCCCGCCACATAGGGGAAGCGGACGCCGTGCGCCTCGCAGAAAGTCCGGCCGCCGAGCCACTCGGGGTACAGCGGCGGCAGGGTGCCGAGCACCGGGCCGGCGGGCGGGGACCCGGTCGCGAGGCCCAACTCCCGGCCGTCCGGCCCGCTGACGACGTGCACGGGTTCCCGGATCAGCCGGACACGGGCGGCGATCCCCTCGGCGGAGAAGACCGGCGGGGGCGCGGCAGGGGAGCGGGGAGCGGCGAGAACGGACACGAAAGCTCCAACGGGACGGGACGGTTGCTGCTGGTCGGGCGTTGGCCGACTGCGACGTACGGGACGCTCAGGCGCAGGGGACGGGCGGAGGGGCGGGTGCGGTGTCCGAGGGCCGGGGGAGCACCTCGCTCCTCGGGGCCAGTCCGGCCCACAGCCGATCGAGACCGACCGGAGCGCAGACCGCCGCCGGACCGAGCCGGGTCCTCACCCGGGTGTCGTCGAACCGCCGCCGATGGGCGAGGTAGGCCGTGATGCCCGGGTAGAAGTCGATCAGGGTCTCCAACGCCGAGGGGTCCTCCGGCTTGGCGTCGACCAGGTCGATCGCGAGGGGGACGAGCCGTTCCAGCAGGGCGACGACGGTGGGCACGGGGACGTCGCGGTCATGGACGACGTGGTACGTGTCGACCCCGTGTGAGGACGGCAGTTCGGACAGCCGGACCATGACGTCGGCCGCGTGCTCCACCGGCAGCAGGTTCAGCCGCCCGTGCGGGTGCCCCACCGCCCGTACCCGGGGCCGGTCCCCGGGCCCCGGGGACCCGGGGGCGCCGCGGGAAGGACCGCCCGGAGCCCCGGCGGGAGGGCTCGCGGCGGTCGGTGGCGCGGCGACGGTGGCGCGTCGGGCGTCGCGCAGGATGCGCTCGACGACCTGCAGCGGGTGCGAAGGCAGCTCCGGGTGCGGGGGCACGTCCGTGACGAGGATGCTCGGCCGCAGCACCAGGGCCGGTCGCCCGTGCTCGCGGGACCAGGCGTGAACCAGCAGCTCCGCCTCGTACTTGGACTGTTCGTAGGCGTTCTCGAAACCGGCGTCGTCGTCCAGTTCGTCCTCGTACGCCACCCCGGTGCGCCGCGCGCCGGCCACGAACGCGGTGCTCACATGGCGCACCACCGGTTCCGCGCACCCGGCGGCGGCCAGTTCCAGTACGTGGCGGGTGCCGTCGACATTGGTCCGCCGCAGCTCGGGAAGGTCCCCCTCCAGATGGATGCTTCCCGCGCTGTGCCAGATCGCGCCGAGGCTGTCGGCCAGCTCCCGGAACGCCCGTGCGGACAGGCCCAGCCGGGGCAGGGCCAGATCGGTCTCCACCACCCTCAGCCGCTCCGGCAGCTGTGCGAGGAACGCGCTCGGCGCACCCGTCAGTTCGAGGGAACGGGTGATGCGGTGCAGCGCGTCGCCCGAACCTGCGTGGGCCAGGACCGTCACCGACGCGTGCGTGCCGAGCAGACGACGTAACAGGCGCAGTCCGAGGAATCCGGTGGCGCCGGTGAGTGCGACGTGCACGAGCGTGGCTCCCAGAGCGGTGAGAAGGGCGGTCCCCTGCCGTGCGGGGCGTGCGGAGGCGGAGCACCGGCGGGCGGTGGACCGGAAGCGGAAACGGGGGGCACGGCGGCGACCGTCCCGCGGCGCGGGTCGTCGACGACCGCGCCGACCACGGTCAGGGACGATCGCACCGCGCACAGTACGGATCGTCCCGCCGACCCGGTGCCCACCGGCTCTCCCGAAGCCCGTCCCGGACGGGGTTCACCGGGCCTTCGAACCCTGGTGATCTCCGGCGCTCGGCACACAATGGCAGACGGCGGACGGAACACCCCCATTGATCCGCCCTGGTCACCCGAACGGAGGATGTCGCTCCACCGTAGGTGCCGCCGTCGCACGCCGCTCGGGGACCGGCCACCGTCCTCAACCCGCAGTACGCCGAAGAGCTGGCCCCGCACGCCGCTCGGGGGCCGGTCCCTCTTTCGGGGGAACTCGTCACGGTACGCCGGGTTCACGCTCTCGCGGGCCGCGACCCGGGACACGGCCGCGCGCGCCGGGCGCTGGGGCCCGCCGGGGCACGGAAAACCGAGGCCGTGAGGTGCGGAGAGCGGGCGCCGGCGACTGCCGCGGAACCGTCCGGTAACCCAGCCGCGGAGCCGGGACGGTCCGCCGCGGCCGGGCCGGCGCTGTCCCGGTCGCCGGGCATCCTGGTGGGCCGCCGGTCCCGGCAGCGCGACCGGCCCGGGTGGGTGGTGCGCCCGGCCCGCCGGCTTCCCCGCCCTTCGCACGCTGCCGTACCTCCGTCCCTCCACCGGTGGTCACCGCGACCGCCGCCGGCCCGAACGGGAGCCCGCACCCGCATGCCCGATTCCGAGCAGTCCACCGTGTCCGCCCCACCCACCGCGCCCCCGGACCCCAGCCCCTCCACGGGGTCCGCCCGGCCGAAGCGGTCCGTCCCCCCGCCCCGTCATCCCACCCACTCGGTCGACCGCGCGTTCCTCGACCTGGAGCGCCGCCGCCCCGACGTCCGCTGGGACGCGGGCGGCATCGCGTATCTCAGCGGTCCGCCCCCGAGCCTGGCCGATCTCCGCGCGTACGTGGCGTTCCGGCTCGGAGAGCTGCCCCTGCTCACCAGCCGGGTGACGGGAGGCAGGCGGCCCGGGTGGCAGCCGTCCGAGGACTTCCCCGTCGACCGGCATGTGCACGAGGTGGTGGCCGAGGGACCCGCCGGCTGGGACGCCGCCCTGCACAGCGCGCTCAACGCCCCGTTCGCGCCGGGCGCCTACTGGGGGGTCTGGCTGATCCACGGCCACGAACCCGACGCGTACGCCCTCTGCTACCGGTTCCTCCACGCCTGCCAGGACGGCTCGGCCGCCGCCATGACGTTCCGGGCGATGCTCGGCGACGGGGAGCCATCGGCCCGTCCGCTGCCGGGCGGGAGCGGCGTGGTCGGCGTGCCCCGGCGGTTCGGCGCGGCCGTCGCGCTGGCCACGAGGTTCCTGGCGCGTACCTTCGCCGTGCGCGGTCACCGCACGGACCCGGCCTTCGCGCCTACCGGTGAGCGGCGGCTGTGGCGGGGGCGGGTCCCCGTGGACACCCTGCGGCTGATCGGCACCGGACGCGGAGGCTCGGCCCACGACGCGCATCTCGCCGCGCTGGCCGGGGCGTTGTCGGTGTGGGCGGCCCGCTCCGGTGTGCCACTGCCCCGGGTGACGGCCGTACTGCCCGTCGACGCGCGGCGGGCCGTGGAGGATCAGACCTGGGGCAACCGGTGCTTCGCCCTTCCGGTCGACCTGCCGGTGGGCCCCGCCCCGGGCCGCCCGGACGGCTCCCCGGACGAGGAGGCGCCGCTGCGACGGCTCGACCAGGTCATGGCGGTGACCCGGAAGCTGCGGGGCGGCACCTGGCGACAGGCCGTTCAGGACCTGGTGCGCTTCATGCCGGACCGTCCCACCGCGTGGTACCTGCGCAGGGTGCTGTCCCCCCGCGTCACCAACGTCATGGCCACGTCCATGCCGCTGGCCGAAAAGGGCAGCCTGGGGGAGACCCGGGTGACGGGGACGGCCCTGCTGCCGCTCCTCGTGCCGGGACACCTCTGCGGCGTGGGGCTGTCGTTCTTCGGCGACTGGGCGGAGGTGTCCTTCGTCGCGGACCGCGCCCTGCCGCTGGGCGAGCTGCTGCCGGAGCTGTGGGAACAGGCCGTGCGAGAGCTGGAGGAGAGCGTGCAGCGGGGATGAGCGGGTGTACGGGCCCGGCCCGGGCACCCTGCCGCCCCGGGCCCGTACGTGACCGGCCCCGCCCCCGGTACGGTGCGGGAGGGCGGGTCACGCCGTGTCGGAGACCGGAGCGGGACGAGGCGCCTCGGGGAGGGGAGCGTCTGCCCGGCGCGCTCGGCGCCTGCCCGCCCGCAGCTCCCGGCGAAGGGCCCGCCGGTAGGTGCGGATGTCGATCTCGATCCCGTGCCGGTAGGTCTGCGCGTAGACCTTGTCGTGCCGTTCCCGCGCGCGGGCGATCGACCGGGTCATCTCCGCGGGCGTCGGCAGACGGACCTCCCCTTCGATCAGGTCGGCGATCCATTCGGCCTGCGGTTCGAGCAACGGGAAGGCCGCTCCCGCCGGTTGTGCGAGCCCCATGAAGAAGAGCCCGGGGAGCCGGGGCGGCACCGTGCGCAGATACAGCTCGGTGCGGCCCTCCGGCGCGGCGAAGACGGCGGGGTCCAGGAAGGGGAAGGACAGCGAGTACCCAGTGGCGTACACCACGTCGTCCACGTTCTCGCGGCTGCCGTCCGTGAAGGACGCCGAGTCCCGTCCGAAGGAGCGGACGCCGGGCTTCACGGTCACCGCACCCCGGGCCAGCTGGACGAGGAGCTCGTCCGACGTCGAGGGATGGGCGGCGAGAGGCCGCCGCACCGGTTCGGGAAGCCCGTAGAGCGCGGGGGCGCCACGGACCAGCCGCAGCAGGAGTGCCATCGCCGGGTCCTGGAGGAAGCGGGGGAGGGCGGCCGCTCTGCCCACCGCCCAGTGGTCCGCGGGCCGCCCGAGCAGCATCTTCGGGAACACGTGCGCGACGGCGCGGGCTGAGAGGAACGTCCGCGCCGCCGTACGCGAGATCTCCGCCGCGATCTCGCACCCGGAGTTGCCCATCCCGACCACGAGCACCCGCCGCCCGGCGTACGGCTCGGGCGAGCGGTAGGCGTGCGCGTGGACGGCGGAGCCCTCGAACTCCCCGGCCCCGGGCACGGCGGGGTCCGGAAGACGCGGGTCCCAGTGGTGCCCGTTGGCCACCACCACCTCGGTGTACCGGCCGGTCTCCGGCTCCGACGCTCCTCGGCTCCGGCGGGTGACCTCCCAGCCGCCGCCCTCCAGGGGGCGCACGGAGGTGACCTCCGTGCGCAGCCCGATGTGGCCGTGCAGCCCGAAGGTCTCCGCGTAGCTCTCCAGGTAGGCGAGGACCTGGGTGTGGTGCGGGAAGACCGGGTAGGAGTCCGGCATCGGCAGCGAGGAGAAGGACATGCTCTCCTTGGAGATGTTCGCGTGCAGCGACGCGTACACCCCCGACATGCCGTTGTCGTTGCCGTAGCGCCAGAGCCCGCCGATGCCCGAGCCCGCCTCATAGCAGTCGAACGGGATGCCGCGCGAGGCGAGGACTCTGCTCGCGGCCAGGCCGGAGGGGCCGGCTCCGATCACGCACGTTCTCCGCATGGCTGACCGGCCTTTCACATCAGATGGGTACGACCGCTCCGGGAGCCCGGTCACCGTAGCCGCCGCCACGGCGACCGAGGCGGTTTCGGGCAGGCTTCCCGCCGCACGCGTGACGGGCTGGCGCCAGGTTGACGCCGTAGGGAGGTGCCTCCCCTCGGCTGCCGTTTCCACCGCCCGGCCGACTCGTTGGGCACGCGCGGACCGGTTCCGCGGACCGCAGGCAGCCCAGGTACGACGGAGCGAAGCGATGGACGTCCACGATGTGCACCACTCCTACCGGCAGCACGCCGTCCTGCGGGGCGTCGGCCTCCGGCTGAGGCCCGGCACCCTGGCCGGGATCGTCGGCGAGAACGGTGCGGGCAAGACGACCCTGCTGAAGATCCTCTCCGGCGAACTCCGGCCGGACCGGGGGGCCGTGCACCACAGCGGCAGGTTCGGCTACTGCCCGCAGACCGTGGTGCTGGACGATTCCTTCACCGTCCGCCAGCACCTCGACTTCTTCAGGAGCGCGTTCGGCCTCACAGGCCTCGAACGGGCCGAGGAGGTGATGGAGACCCTGGCCTTCACCGAGTACCTCGACCAGCGCGCGGGCCGGCTCAGCGGCGGCTCGCGGCAGAAGCTCAACCTGACCCTGGCCCTCATGCACGACCCGGACGTACTCCTGCTGGACGAGCCCTACCAGGGCTTCGACTGGGAGACCTACCTGCGCTTCTGGGAACTGGCGACCAGGCTGCGCGACGCCGGGCGTTCGGTGCTGGTCGTCTCGCACCTCGCGTACGACGTCGACCGGCTGGACCAGCTCTGGCGCCTGGAGGGCGGGCGCCTGCACCTCCAGGAACGGCCTACGGAGGCCGCGGCATGAGGCGGCATCTGTCCCTGTTCGCCACGGCATCGCGGTACGCGCTGATCGGCCACGCCCGCAACCGGTTCGCGATGCTGCTGGTGGTCGTGTACATCCCGGTGTGGATCGCCCTCGCCTACGTGACCATCCCCGATCAGCCCGCCCCCTTCCGGCTCCGGGCGACCGGCGAGGTGCTCTCCCCGCCCGGCAACCACCTCACCCAGATCACCGGCGCGCTGAACGCGGTCACCCTCATCGCCGGGTTCATGATGTTCGCCGCCACGTTCACCGGGGGCTCCTTCGACCGCCGGCTGGCGATGGCGGGCTACCCCCGGTACCACCTCGTCCTCGCCAAGCTGTCCGCGCTCACGCTGGTCTGCGTCGCGATCTCCGTGTACGCCACCGTCGTCGCCGGGTTCGCCTGGACTCCGCGACAGCCGCTGCTGCTCACCGCCGCGCTGTTCGGCGCCGCCCTCACCTACGGCGCGCTCGGCGTGGTCTTCGGGTCGGTGCTCCGGCGCGAGGTCGAGGGGATGTTCGCCATCCTGATGATCAGCGTCCTCGACGTCGCCCTGCAGAACCCCCTCTCCAGCTCCGGGTCCGACAGCGCCGTCGTGCGCTTCCTCCCGACGTACGGAGCGGTCCAGGCCAGCATGTCCGCAGCCTTCTCCGACGCGTCGGGCGGCCGGGCGCTCCTGACCCAGTGCCTCTGGCTCACCGGCGCGTCGGCGGCGGGATTCCTGGTCTTCCGCAGACGTACCCGGAACGCGCTCGTGCGGCACAGGACACCGCCGCTTCCGGCACCACGCGGCCCCGGAGCGAACGGGGGCCCTGGCGTTCACCGGCCCCCGGCGGAGTCCGGCCCGGCACCGGAGAGGGTGGGCCCCGCCTGACCGCCCGGCTGCCCCCGGGGCCGCCCGGGGGACTCGTCCCTCGCACGGACGGCCGTCGACTCCGTGTGCGCCCCATGCCCCGCCAATATGCCCGTGACCTGGGCGGGCGGTGATCGTTCTGTAGCCGTCGGGCGCTGAATCGGTGCCCGGAACGACCCGTTCACCCGTGCAAGGAGCACCACTCATGTCTCTCTCGCGTACCGCCAGGCGCGCCGTCCTCACCGCGGCCCTGGTCTCCGTCTCCACCCTGGCCGTCCCCTCCACCGCACAGGCCGCCCCGCTGCCGCCCGCATGTCAGGAAGCGCTGCTCGAAACCCTCGACAAGTTCCCCGTCGTGGACTTCACGGTCCCCGACAAGGCCAAGAACACCATGATGGGCCAGGTGCTGGGGCTGAGCGAGGCCGACCAGGCAGTGTTCACCGAGGTGGCGTGCGCGGCCTGGAACACCTGGGCGACCCAGAACGGCCAGGCGGTCGCGACGGACCTGGACACCCGCTACCGGAACGCCGCCGGACCCGTGTGCAACAAGTTCGCCAGGTCCGCGCTGGCGACGATCAAGAAGCATGCCCCGAATGTCCCGGCCGAGACCCGGGAGATGGAGAGGGTCGCCAAGATGGTCTGGCACGACTCCATGGAGAAGCTGGCCGCGGACGCCACCAACGCCGACTGCCGTACGGCCTACAACGCGGTGAAGGCCGGCTGGTAGCCGGACGGCGCCTCTCGTCCTGATCCGGGCAGGCCACAGGGCCCGTGGTAGCGGCACCCGGTGCCGCAACCACGGGCCCTGTGCGCAAGCGGCTCTCTGCGCTCGATGCCGACCCGCGCCAGCAGGCCGATCTGCGCGTCCGGGGAGTGTTGTTGCCACGGATCCTTCAGGAAGGCGCCAGGGCATGGCGGTCGCGGCTCGCGCCGAAGGCCGCGACGGTCTGCGCGACTAGCACGTCGACCGACACCAACCAGTCGATGTCGCCCGCCGCGTCCGCTTTCGCCTGGGGCAGCGTGGAGCGGCCCTGCAGCGGGACCGGTGCAGGGCATCGACGGCCCCACCCCAAGATCGCAGGGGGCCCCTGCCGTGTCACCGAACGCCCCGTACAACAATTCCGCTTCTATGCGGTTCGCGAAGCTGGCGGCCTCCGGCTGTGGCCCGCCTAGTGAGCCGGGCCGAGATCGGTGTCGTCGGCGGATGATGTTTCGCCTGCCCGAAGGGCCGCTGCCCTTCGGCGCGGGTCGTATGCCGGTCCGACGCCGTCGATCAGCAGCAGATCCCCCTCGATGTGATCGGCCCGCAGGTGCTTGATCTCCTGGTATGCGGGCGATCGGTACCAGGCGCGTGCGACGGCCAGGTCGGGGAATTCAATCAGGACCATGCTGCCGTGCCAGGTCCCTTCGAGTACCTCGGCGGGTGGCCCGTGGACGATGAAGCGGCCGCAGTACGGGTCAAGGGTGGCCTGGATGCGTCCCGGGTACTCCAGGATCTCGGGGTGGTGACGCCGCTCGCGCAGATGCGCGAAGCCGTAGGCGGGCATATCGGGTTCCTCTGCCGGTCGGTCCGTGTCCCCGTGCGGGAGCGGTGAACGTAGCCGCCGGGTGCATTCGGCGGCCATTACCCCCGAGGTAATCGATCTCGGTCGGGGTGTCCGCGGAGGATGAGGGCCTCGGAGCGACAAGGGGCCGTCGTGACGAGGACGGTACGGGGGTGGGGGGATGTTCACGCACAGGCGCAGGGTGTTGGGGATCTCGTGGGTGGGTGCCGGAGTGGCGTTGGCCATCTCGGCCACGGCCCGGCCCGGCGCAGCGGCGGTGAAGGCCTCGGGGACGGATTGCCCGGAGGCGCGGGCCGGCATCGAGCGGCTGGAAGGACGTATCACGCCCAACGTCTGCGCCTTTCGGCCTGGGCAACCACACGCCAACCGGCCGGTGATGCCGACGCACCGCGTCCCGCGGCGACACGAGCAAGCACAGCTCGTAGGGGATGCACTCGACGCGGCTCTTGTCATCGACGACCGCTGCCCGACATT